>CAVCYJ010000286.1:0-3353 GCA_963605995.1 Holdemanella biformis
AAGCTTTGACCCGGTAGCATTAGATCAGGCCTGCGCAGATGCCTGTCTGAAGGCAGTTCCGATCGAGAACAGCCAGCTCGGAGAACATCTGGCGAAACCTGACTGGCACTGCCACCACGACCATTTCAAGGATTCCAATCCGAACATTGAATGGCAGGCGACACTGGACCAGGCAGAGAAGGTCGGACTGGGAACCAGACAGTACGAACTGAAGGTTATAAAATGATAACCGTTCCTGCGTCCGGTCATCCAGCGGGGGAGAAATTCGCAGGCCGGGGCAGAAGATTGTAACACGGGAGTATAAGGAGACTGACAGGATGAACATTTGTATTTATGGCGCAGCCAGCCCGAAGCTGGCGCAGGTTTATTATGATAAAATAGAAGAGCTTGGCAGACAGATGGCGAAGCGTGGCCATGGTCTGGTATTCGGGGGCGGTAATACGGGACTTATGGGAGCAGCAGCCAGAGGTGTGGACGCAGAAGGCGGATACATTCTTGGTATCGCCCCGGGGTTCTTTGACGAGCCGGGTACTCTGTATCAGCATTGTACAGAGTTTATCATGACTGAGACAATGCGCGAGAGGAAACATCTTCTGGAAGAGAAATCTCAGGCGACCATTGTAGTTCCCGGAGGGATCGGTACCTATGAAGAGTTTTTCGAGATTCTTACTCTCAAGAGCCTGAAACGTCTGGACTGTGCTGTTGTTTTCTACAATATCAATGGCTATTATGATCTGATGAAACAGCTTCTGGAGCATACGGTCAGAGAGAAATTCATGGAGCCGGAGATTCTGGAAATGTGTAAGTTTATGGATGATCCGGGAGAGATTTTTGATTACATAGAACAGTATTCTGCAAAGAAAGTCTTTTCTGACAGGAACAGTACAGACAAAAAGGAATGAATGGATGAACTATATTGTCTTTGACCTGGAATGGAACCAGAGCCCGACCGGGAAGAAATCACGTAACGACAGGCTCCCGTTTGAGATTATAGAGATCGGAGCAGTAAAAGTAAACAGCAGAAAAGAGATCACAGACAGCTTCCACAGACTGATCAGGCCGCAGGTCTATAAATGGATCCATGACAGTATTCATGAAGTGATCCATGTAGACTACAAAGATCTGATGAATGGAGTATCGTTTGAACAGGCAGCCAGAGAGTTTCTGGAATGGTGCGGCGAGAGCTGGTACTTTTTTACCTGGGGAGATCAGGATGTGATGGAGCTTCAGAGAAATATGAAGTTCTATGATATCCTGAAGCTTCTGCCCGGTCCTGTGACCTACTATGATGTACAGAAGCTGTACAGTCTCAGTTATGATGACGGGATACACAGATGTGCACTGGAGACTGCTGTCGATGATCTGCAGATAGAGAAAACGCAGAATTTTCACAGGGCTCTTGCAGATGCCTGGTACACAGCAGAGGTTCTGAAGAAAATAAGTAATGTCATGATCATTAATCATCCATCGCTGGATGTCTATCAGAATCCTAAAAAGAAGAAAGATGAGATCCATATTTCCTATCCGGATCATGACAGATATATTTCCAGGGAGTTTGCTGCAAAGGAGAGAGTTATGAAGGACCGTGAGGTGACAAGCACCAGATGTCCTGTCTGCCATCTTCCGGCGAAGCGCAAAATCCGGTGGTTTATGAATAATCCGAAGGTCTATTACAGTGTTTCCTCATGCGAAGAGCATGGACTGGTAAAAGGCAAGATCCGCATCCGGAAAACCGATAATGAGAAATATTTCGCTGTGAAGACCTTGCGTTTCACAGATACAGAAGAAGCGGAGGAGCTTCGTGAAAGAAAAGAAGTCCTCCGCCTCAGGCGAAAACTAAAAAGAAGTGCTGAGAAGGAGGTCTGAAAGGATCTCCTTTTCGTATTGCATTCCATATCCGACCATATGATCGTTAAAATAATATTTGCTTTTGATTCTTTTCGGACCGACCGAATTGTTGAGAACCTTCTGCTTTCTGACAAGCTGGCTCACATCTGTTCCGGTGGGAACTGTTACATATACATGCCTCATATAATAGAAGGAACACAGATTTCCGCTGTTCTTTAACAGATATTTCTCGCAGGGGAGAAATCCGGTGGCTGTCGGAGTGAGATCAACGTTCATATCTGCCTTCTCGAAGTTATTGAATCCGTAGTCAAGCAGGGAGGTGGTATCAGGAAATGCCCCGTTGGTAGAATTCAGAACAACTGCGATCAGGATGGAGTTCCCTCTCTTTGCATAAGTAACAAGAGTGTTTCCGGCATCTGTGGTATAACCTGTTTTTCCGCCGAGTACGCCGTCATAGGCATAGGACTGACCGGCCATCATCTTGTGATGGTTCAGGAGATAGCGTGTTTCCGACTGCTTGTTCGTCGGAGGGATTTCATAGGTCTGGGTGGTTACAAACTTACGGAAGAGCGGATTGTACCAGGCAGCCTTTGCGATCTTCATCATATCTGAGGCTGTCGTGTAATGCGTCTCATCCGGCAGTCCGTTTGGGTTATTAAAATGAGTGTTTTTGCATCCGAGCTGTGCTGCGCGCTGATTCATCAGTTCCACAAACTTCTTGACAGAACCGCTTGTTTTCTCTGCCAGAGCCAGGGCCATTTCGTTCGCGGATTCCAGCATCAGAGCCATCAGAGCCTGTTCTACTGTAAAAACCTCTCCGGTTTCCGCATAGATCGTAGAACTTCCGGCTTCGATTCCGTAAGCGGCCTCCTGCGACATGGTGATGGTATCATTGATGTCCAGGTTCTCGCATGCCAGAAGTGCGGTCATGATCTTGGTGATACTGGCGGGATAGAGTTTGTCATTTGCGTTCTTGGAATAAAGGATCGTGTCAGTGACTGCATCCATCAACACGGCGGATTGTCCTTCTATACTGGGACCGGTTGGCCATCCTTCGACAGAATCGGTATCGGCAGCCTGAGAATAGGTTGCTGAATGAGCGGCCGAAGTATCCGATTCGGCAGCATAGCCAACTGCCGGCTGTGAGAACAGAAGCCCTGCACAGAGAATCCCGGCAAGAGAACGCTTTACCAATGTATGAAATTTTCTTTTAAACATTTGTATTTACCCTTCATTAAACATTATAAATACGCATAATTAATATGCAGATCAGTTGCTTTATCGTACGGTGCCCGAAAGTACCGAACACAATATTCTACCCTATTATATCATTAATTACAATGGCTGTGTAAAATTTATATTTAACCGAATCAGGATTACCTGATTATCAGAAAAAATACTTGACACGGGGAATTTCAAGACCTTATAATAAATCCGCATAGAGTTTTATATAAACCACAAAAACGTTGATGGAGACAGTAACTGCAGACGAAAGCAGACAGCGA
>CAVCYJ010000287.1:0-3302 GCA_963605995.1 Holdemanella biformis
TCGTCACACTTTTCAGCGCAAAAGAAAACAGCGTACTCGCTGCTCCCACAATACATCCCACAAGCACCGCCAGCATCAGCCATTTCACAAGATTCCCCACATCCCTTTGAATCTCTCCGCTATAATATTGCAATTTCCCTTTCAGTGGACTTTTCTCTTCCGTGCCATTCTCCTGAACCGCACGCTTTTCCTCTTTCTCCATTTCCCCCTCTTACCTTTCCTGAATATTTCTATAGTTTTCATTCTAACTCTAAAACTTCTTTTCTGCAAAATCAAAATAACTGCTGCATTTCTCTGACGTTTTGATCTGATACATATCAGCATTTTTTATCCCTACGTTTTCTCTGTATATTATTTCCAGATTATACTCATATTTTCTGCTTCAGGATTTCTTTATAAAAAATTATAGCATTCCTGTTCTTTATAATCCAGCGCATTTTCTGTCATAACAGTAATATCTTTCTTAGCTGCTTTTTCACAGATAAATCTCAGTGTGTCCTTTGTTGCCTCTACATGAGATTCTTCTGTGATCAGATTTCCGGGGAAATTAGGAACCATGATCCATCACATCATCAAAAACAATGGACGGATATTCGCTAAGAAATATTTTTACGTAAACTCTATAACATGTTATACTTAACATACAATGCTGAATAAAAAAATCTGATTCAGCCCGATATCAGGAGGTTTATCATGAAAGCATACGAACGCTTATTATCTTATGTAAAAGTCTTCACTCCAAGCAGTGAAGAAACCGGCACATCCCCTTCCACACAGTACCAGTTTAACCTTGCCGGACAGCTGGTGCAGGAATTAAAAGAACTGGGTGTGAAAGATGCCAGTGTAGACGACCATTGCTATGTCTATGGACATATTCCCGCAACCAGAGGATACGAATCCCGCAAAAGACTTGGCTTTATCGCACACATGGACACAGTATCTGATTTCTGTGATCATCCGGTTACTCCGGTTGTCACTCCAGATTACGATGGTGGAGAGCTCGCACTCGGAAACAGCGGCAGAGTTCTTTCTCCGAAAATGTTCCCACATCTTTCCACATTAAAAGGCAGAACACTCATCACTTCTGACGGAACCACCATACTCGGTGCAGATGACAAAGCCGGAATTGCCGAGATCATGACAATGATCGAACACCTCAACGACAATACTATTCCGCACGGTCCACTCTGCATTGCATTTACTCCGGATGAAGAAATAGGAATGGGACCAGCCCATTTTGATGTAAAGAAATTCGGCGCAGATTATGCCTACACACTTGATGGTGATACAGAAGGTGAAATTCAGTATGAAAACTTTAATGCTGCCAGAGCGGTAGTAGAATTTACCGGTGTAAACGTACACCCGGGTTCTTCCAAGAATACGATGGTCAACGCAGCCCTTGTTGCCATGGAGTTTAATTCCATGCTTCCATCTGCTGACACACCAAGAGATACTGAAGACTATGAGGGATTTTTCCATCTCTATTCCATGAAGGGTGACGTCTCAAATGCCACACTGGATTATATCATCCGTGACCACGATGCAGTATTCTTTGAGTCGCGTAAGAAAACTATGGAGCACATCACTAAAATTTTAAATGAAAAGTGGGGAAAAGGAACTGTCACACTTACCATCACAGAGCAGTACCGAAATATGAAAGAAATCATCGACATCTGTATGGAACTGATCGATCACGCAACTGCCGCGTGCAAAGAATGCAATACCCCGCCGCTTATCACCCCGATCCGCGGAGGTACCGACGGTGCCCAGTTAAGCTTTATGGGACTCCCATGCCCGAACCTTGGAACAGGCGGACATGCATATCATGGTCCTTATGAACACATCACCGTTGAGGGAATGGATATTGCTGTCGAAGTGGGATTAAAGATTATTGAGTTGTTTTACGGAAAATAATATAAAGGGGCTGTTGCACTAACAATCTATACAAAATGTGGTTATTAATAACATATTTTATACCTACATTTTGTATGGATAATGCTTAATGCGACAGCCCCCTTCTATCCTATTACACTTGCACCAAATGGCATGAAAGAAAGTCTGGCCATCTTGAAAAACTGCTTTCCAAATGGAATCCCGATGATTGTAATACACCATATACATCCTGCAAAAACCCATGCCAGACCACTCAACATTCCTCCGAATATAAACCAGAGAATATTTCCTAAAGTTCTCATAACAGTATATCCCCCATAAAAGTATCATCCATTAATGTAAATTTGTTAATAGCCTCCATACGCTCTGTATTCTTTTTTCCAGATTTAATCTTGAAACAATCTTGCAGGATAAATTTTTATTTCAAGGCATAGCGGTGGCTACGGCTACGGCGACCAACGACAACGCGGAAATAAGAAATTAAACAAATCGAACGTTTATTCAAAAATTTATATTTTCCGTACTGTTCATGAAGAGATAAACTCCAAAATAACTCCATTCTACTCTTTGTTATTTTGTTGCTCTTCTCTTGCGTAGAGGAGATCCAATGCCTGACACACAACACCGCTCATACTCTGATAATGTCGTTCTGCATACTCAACGAGTCTCTGCTTTTGCTCCGGAGTCACCCGTACTCGTATGTTTTCTTCTTTACCATCTTTTGGTGTCTTTCTTGCCAAACATATCACTTCCCTTCCACAAGTACAGTTTACTACTGATTACTACAAAATGTCAATCTGTTTTTCATATATTTTTGTTGCTTTTTTTGCGATATCATCTGCTATCTCTTGTCAAGCGGATATTCGCAATCCGCTTCGCTACGTGGCTCTACACCGAATAGCTGCTCCGCAGTTTATCAGGAGTGGCCTGGACCACTCCTGATACAAGCAAGTCCCCACCCACTGCTTATTGCTTTTCGCAATTGAAGCAGGGGACTTACTTGATTCGGTTAAACCATTGGAAGCAGTTTTTCTAAATAATAAAACATATGAAATTGTATACCCTGCAAAAGAGACAGATGATAAAAAATATTTATATAGCGGAATGAATGAACCGATCGAAATGGAACATAAGATATGGATCAGACAATACCTTCGAGTAGGTGCTCAGTATTTTCCGGATTTTGCTTTTGTGGCAGATGAAGAGGAAAATGTCCGGTTTGTACAAAATCAGGAATATTCTTTTTTGACAAAGAAAGTGGATGGTAAGCTTTATTTCATTCCGGAAAATTTTAATATACATCTTGTGGGAGACACGTAAACGATAGAATCCAGAGATTTCGCTTTTAAGGAAGAAAGTTTCCCGTTTTACCTACAGTTTACGAGGAAAAACAGGAAAGACCCATACGG
>CAVCYJ010000288.1:0-3283 GCA_963605995.1 Holdemanella biformis
CTATCATCTTTGGCAGAAATGGATGTGAAAGCTTCAGAAGCATCTGTGCTTCACTTTTTCCGGAAGCAGGCACTTCTTTTACAGCCCACAGGACACCCAATTCCAGATCTCTGGCAAGGTAGACTTTCCCTCCTCCACCTTTTCCAAGAGGTTCCAGAATACAGTAGCGCCCTTTTAATACAATTCCAGATAAATTCACTGGCGCACCTCCTATTCAATTTCGGATAAAATTTATCCGCATTCGATTTAAAATGGAAAATATGATGAAAGAATTTCATCACAACAGATTTTATGTAGTCCGGGAGTACATTTCAGATAAATATAGAATAGCACACTTCGTTCTTTTTGAAAAGCCCCATTTACACGCAATGTAAACAGGGCTTAATATTACGTTACCGTTCGCTCCGTTCTCAGTAACTGTCAAGCGGATATTCGCAATCCGCTTCGCTACTTGCTTCGGTTAAGTTTCGTTTTTACATCCTGTCCGGCGCGGAGAAACCGAGAAGATCGATGCAGATTTCCAGAACTTTCTTCGTAAGTTTCAGTAACTGGATGAAGGAAGCTTTCTGTGCTTCGTTCTCTTCGCTTAGGATCTTAGTCTCATGATAGAAGCTGTTGAATGCATTGGACACTTCGTAAATATATGCACAGATCTTGTGCGGGGCTTTTTCTTCAAAAGCGTTCTCTACAGTTGCGCCGAAACCTGTAAGCTGAAGCATCAGGTTCTTCTGGCTGTCGTTTACAGGATCAAGGATCATACCTGCGTCAAGATCGCCGCCCTGTTCCGCAAAACGGTTCAGGATGGATTTGATACGAACGATCGTATAAAGGATATACGGACCTGTATTTCCTTCAAATGATGTAAATCGGTCGATATCAAAGATATAATCCTTGGTAGCCTGGTTGGAAAGGTCACCGTATTTGATCGCGGAAAGTCCTACGATCTCGGCTGTTTCTTTTGCATCTTTATCTTTTACGCTGCGGTTCTCAACGATCTTGGTAAACATCTCTTCGTTGATATCTTTGATGAGAGTTTCCAGACGCATAACACCGCCTTCTCTTGTCTTGAACGGTTTGCCGTCTTTGCCGTTCATAGTTCCGAATCCAAGGAAAGAAAGCTTTGTATCATCTTTTACAAGACCGGTCTTTCTTGCGCAGCGGAATACCTGGATAAAGTGAAGTTCCTGACGTTTGTCTACAACATACAGGATTTCATCCGGATTAAATAATTTCATACGCTCTACGATCGTTGCAAGGTCCGTAGTTGTATAAAGAGAAGCTCCGTCTGATTTTAACAGCATACATGGAGGGATTTCCTTTGTATCGTTCTCTTCTTTCACATCTACTACAAGCGCACCCTGATCTACGTAGGCGAATCCTTTTTCTTTCATATCCTCTACCATAGCTGGAATGTATGGCTGTGCATCAGATTCTTTTTTCCAGAGGTCGAAAGATACGTTTAATTTGTCATAATTGCGTTTCAGGTCTGTAACGGATACATTCATGATGTGGTTCCAGAGAGCCATGTATCCCGGTTTGCCCTGCTGAAGAAGATGTGTTGCTTCCAGAGCTTCGTTTCTGTATGCTTCATCTTCTTTGGACTTACCGCTTGCACACGGATAAATCTCTTCCAGCTCGCTGATCGTAAACGGTGCTTTCTCTGGATATTCTCCTGTATAGGAATCATCAAAGTAGACCAGTTCCGGTTTTCTGTGCTTCAGTTCTGTGATGATCAGTCCCATCTGCAGACCCCAGTCTCCCAGATGTACGTCGCCAATCACTTTATGTCCGACGAAACGACCGATTCTTTTAATGCTCTCTCCGATGATTGCAGAACGAAGATGTCCTACATGAAGAGGCTTCGCAACGTTTGGTCCGCCGTAGTCAATGATGATCGTCTTAGGCTCTTTTGCTGCAGATACGGAAAGTTTCTCATCTGCTGCCATTTCTTTTAAATAATCTGCAAGAAATCCACCTTTCACTTTCAGATTGATAAATCCCGGTTTTACAACTTCTGCCATGGAGAAAACCTGGCTGTCTTTTAAGTATGCTACTACATCATCAGCGATCATAAACGGTGCTTTCTTATATGCTTTGGCTCCCGCCATGGCACCGTTACACTGAAATTCACAAAGATCCGGTCTGTTGGATACGGTTACCTTTCCATAGGATGGGTCGTATCCGGCTTTCTCAAATGCTGCGGAAAGTTCTTCCGCCATCTGTTCCATCAGTTTCTTCATTCTTATCTAACTCCTCAACTTGTTCTATTCTGCTACCACTCTTCTTGAGCACGCAATCGCAATGGCTCCATGTCCGATGTGGCAGGCAACACTTAATGATAACGGATTCTGCACGATCTCAATTCCGGGGAATGCTTCTGCGATTTCTTTCTTAAATTCGAGAGCCTCCTCTTCATTTCCCGCATATGCAGACTGCAGGCACATCTCACCACGTTTTGCATATTCCGCAAAACGATTTTCCCAGTCGTCCTGCATGGCTTTGAGCATAACGCGTTTTGCCTGCTTCTTGCCTCTGGTCTTGGAATATGCATCCAGCTTCTCACCCTGGATCTGAAGGACAGGCTTTAAGTTCAAAACGGTTCCAATGGCTGCCGCCGCCGGAGTGATCCTGCCTCCTTTTTTAAGGTATTTCAGGGTTTCCAGAGTGATATAAATACTGGCATCCATTTTCTGTTCTTCCAGAACCTGTCTGATCTGTGCTGCATTTCTGCCTGCATCCCTTAAGGTAAGCGCATCCAGTACAGACTGTCTCTGTGTGACAGAAATCCTCTGGTTATCTACTACCTGTACTCTTCCATCATACTCCTGTGCCAGTCCCATGGCTGTATCGCAGGATGCACTGAGTCCGCTTGACATTGGAATGTGCACAACTTCATCATATTCTTCCAGAAGTGTATTCCAGAGTCCGCACACATCTGCCGGTCCCGGCTGGGAAGTAGAGATAGCTTCATCATTCTTAAGCTTCTCATAAAACTCTTCCTGTGAAAGAGTGATTCCCTCAAGATAAAGCTTCTCATTAATATAAAAAGGCATTGGAATTACACTGATTCCAAGTTCCCTTGCCTGATCCTGTGTTATGCCGCTGTTACTGTCTGTGACAATGGCAATCTTTCCCATATTCATGTCTCCTTTATTATAATTCTATTATAATTTCCTCTTTTTTGCATTAGTTGAAAAAAATATGCTCTGTTTAGTGTAGCATATTTTTCCCTGTATCTCAATCCGGAATATTATTTTTTCTGCGATGTACATCATTTATGCTG
>CAVCYJ010000289.1:0-3256 GCA_963605995.1 Holdemanella biformis
TTCTATACGATCGAAGGTAACACCAGTGGCGCATCCGGAATCATTGCCAATGGCGGTGGTGTATGCGCAAAGAGCTATCAGAATAGTCAGATGGCAGGAACGAAGTTCTGCACACCGGATTACAGTATCGTCAGCGATGCAGACAGCAACACGAATACCAACACAACAACAGGAGGCAGCTATATGTTTGAACCAAAAACAGTACAGTTAGGCAGCACAGGAACATCCGTGTTACTCTTACAGGAGGTCCTTATGGCAAGAGGATTTAAAGGAAGAGACAGCAAGCCCCTTAACCTTGACAGGGAAGCAGGCGATAATACGATATATGCCCTGAAAGCATATCAGAACTCCAGAAACGGGGGGCTGGAAGTAGACGGAGTATGCGGACCTGCTACCTGGAAAGATTTGATTGCAATTTGACACTGTTGTTTTCTCTCTTTACAAATTCCAATTCACAGTGTATAGTTAAAAATCGGGATTGCGGGAAAACTGTTACTGCGAACAGAAGGAACAGTAACGGGAAACTATGAACATTCTATGAAACCTGAAAAACTTACTTGCAATCCCCAAAAACATATATTACAATATTGTTACAAAAACATGAACCCTTTGGAGGAGAAAAACATATGATAGACCTTATGGATGTAAGCAAGTCTTATGGACCCGGCCTTCCGGCCGTGAACCATGCGAACTTACATATAGATAAAGGCGAATTCGTCTTTGTAGTCGGAAACAGTGGATCGGGCAAAACAACCCTGATCAAACTTCTCATGAAAGAACTGGATTCCACATCCGGCGAGATCATTGTAAGCGGTGAACGTCTGGAGGGGATGAAACACAGACGAGTAGCCAAATACCGCCGTAAGCTTGGCGTAGTTTTTCAGGATTTCCGACTCCTGAAAGACAGAAATGTATATGAGAATGTAGCATTCGCTCAGCGGGTAGTCAACCGTCCGACACGAGTCATCCGCAAGCGTGTCCCTGAAGTACTCCAGGAAGTTGGACTCGCAGGCAAATACAAATCTTTTCCGGATGAGCTTTCCGGTGGAGAGCAGCAGAGAGTTGCACTGGCCAGAGCACTGGTCAACCGCCCTGATATCCTTCTGGCAGACGAGCCGACCGGAAATCTGGATCCGAAGACTTCGGAAGAGATCATGAAACTTCTGGAGCAGATCAACGACAGAGGAACCACAGTAGTGGTCGTCACTCACAACAAAGAAATCGTAAATGCCATGCGCAAACGGGTAGTGACCATGCATGAGGGTTCTATTATCAGCGACGAGAAAGAGGGAGAATACCATGAGGCCTAGTACAATCTGGTACACCCTGAAACAGGGTGTCAAAAATATCAAAAGAAACTGGATGTTTTCCCTGGCTTCCATTATCACCATGGCGGCCTGCATTTTTCTGTTTGGAATCTTTTTTTCTATTGTGAATAATGTGAATAATATCGCTCACAAAGTAGAACAGGAGGTCCCGATCACAGTATTCTTTGATGAAGGAACCACCAACAAACAGATCAAAGCTATCGGAAAGAAGATCAAAGCACGTCCGGAAGTAGAGAAGATTGAGTATCAGTCCGCGGACGAAGCGTGGGAAGAATACAAAGAAAAATATTTCCAGGGCTCAGATGCAGCGGACGGATTCAAGGACGACAATCCACTGGCGAATTCCGCAAACTACCGTGTATATATGAATGATATCACGAAACAGACAGACCTTGTTTCCTATATACAGAACCTGAAACACGTAAGAAAGGTCAACCAGTCCGAAGAAGCAGCCAGGACGCTTGGAAATATCAATAAACTGGTTTCTTATGTATCCATTGCGATCATTGCGTTGCTGCTCATCATTTCTATCTTCCTGATCAGCAACACGGTATCTGTCGGTATCGCAGTCCGTAAAGAAGAAATCGGGATCATGAAATACATAGGGGCCACTGATGCATTTGTACGGGCACCGTTTGTGCTGGAAGGTATTGTACTTGGAGTGATCGGAGCAGCAATTCCTCTGACCGGACTTTACTTTTGCTATAATGCCGCAGTTTCCTATATTCTGACCCGGTTCAACGTACTTACCGGAGTGGTGGATTTCATACCGGTATGGCAGATGTATCAGACGTTACTTCCGATCAGTCTGGCACTTGGAATTGGAATCGGGCTTATTGGAAGCTTCTTTACAACCAGAAAACATTTAAGAGTATAATATTACTGAAGGCAGATAAAATTATCTGCCGGAACTAAGCGTGAAGCTGCCGGAATGAGTAATGAGTATCATTGACCGGCGGCTTTTTTTGCAGGAGTGTGAACATGAAGAACAGAGAATTTTGGAAAGGCACTGTGGCAGGTGCCTTGGTAGTTGCGTGTGTGACTGTTGGCGCTTATACAGGTGCAGGCCTCGCAACGAAAGATACGGTACTTGGAAATCGTAAATGCAGATCAAAACTGACATACCTTGAGAATCTGATCGATGAATATTATCTTGGAGATAAGGATGAGGATAAACTGGAAGAAGGGCTTTACAGAGGACTTCTGTATGGACTGGACGATCCTTATTCCAGGTACTATACGGCAGAGGAATATGAAGCAGAAAACTCTTCAAGCCAGGGAACATACGTGGGAATTGGTATCCTTATGGAAAAGAATACCGAAGGTGGCGTGAAAATTGTGAAATGCTACGAAGGCGGTCCGGGAGAAGAAGCCGGATTAAAAGAGGGAGATATTATCAGTGCCATTGATGGGGAAGACATTACCGACAGGGAAGTCTCTGAGGTGGCAGATATTGTGCGTAATTCTGATAAAGACAATGTGGTTCTTACGGTTCATCGTGAGGGTGTGGATGATGCCATGGAGTTTACTGTTTCGATTACAGATGTGGAATTGCCGTCTGTTTTTCATGAAATGCTGGATTCAAATATTGGTTATATTCGCATTACCGAGTTCAAAGGTGTTACTAGCGAGCAGTATCAGGAAGCCTTTGATGATCTGCAGGAACAGGGAATGGAGAAACTGATCGTAGATCTTCGGGATAATCCGGGGGGATTGCTTACTTCAGTCTGTGATATCCTGCGGAAAATCCTTCCTGAAGGACTGATCGTCTACACAGAGGACAAAGACGGAAACAGGGAAGAAGAAACCTGCGACGGTAAAAATGAACTCCAGATCCCTCTTGCAGTTCTGGTAAACGAAAGCAGTGCCAGCGCATCGGAAATCTTTGCCGGGGCAGTGCAGGACTATGGTATCGGAACAATCGTAGG
>CAVCYJ010000290.1:0-3244 GCA_963605995.1 Holdemanella biformis
TTTTGGCATATTCATGCCAAAACACCTCGCGGGATAGTAGCGTGTGAACAGTAACTTACAAACTTTATATCAGGGAGGAAAATCATATGAAATTTCAGCGAATTCAGGATTTACGCACAGATGCTGATCTGTCTCAGAAACAGCTCAGCGAAATTCTTCATATCAGCCAGCGTTCTTATTCACATTATGAAACCGGATCACGAAATATTCCGATCGAAATGCTGATCAGACTGGCGAATTACTATGATATCAGTGTCGATTATCTGGTCGGACGCACTGACAAAAAAGAAATGAATAAATAACCTCGAATCTGCCTGACCATTACAGGATAACAGGGATGGGGGCTGTCGCAAGGTGGATAATACTTATTGCGACAGCCTTATCCTTTAGCCTCTGATCATGACAGTATCCACAGACGGGTGCACCTTCGCCCCTTCTGCTTTTGTCTTTGTTTTTATTTTTACATAGAGAATCCCGTTATCAAATGTAAGATATCCCTTCGCTACATTTCCCAGTGAATCTGTAAAAGAAAATTTTACTGCATTTCCGGCCACTGATTTCTTTACAGTTGCCTCACATGTTGCTGTTTTTTTCTTATTTGTCTGGGAATAGGTAAAGGTTATCTTTTTCTGGGTAAGCTCTGTGATTTCGATTACTACATGCCCATTCTTATTATACCAGGTTCCCAGATAGTCATCAGGATTAATAAGATAGGCTCTCTCTAATACAGGGGTTGGTGTCACCGTAGGAATTGGTGTCGGGACCGGCGTGGGTGTTGCTGCAGGTGTCGGTGTTACCGTCGGAACACTTTCCAGTGCTGCGAGAGCTTCTTCTTTTCGCTGCCTTTTATCTTCATTCTCCCGGTACTTCAGCAGTAATGTACCTGCAAATATAAGCAGGAAGAACAGGATCAGCACGAAGATCAGAAGCTTTTTAAGTCTTCTTTTCTTTTTGTTCCTTCTTACTTTCATTTGATTCTGATTGTTGATTTCCGACAAATTCTACGTCTCCTCTTTACTGTCAAAATATATTTTTCCACAACTGTGAAGCTATGGAAACATTGCGTTTTCTCACCGGATCCTCACTTTTTTTCCTTGATCATACCGGTTCGGTATGCGTCCAGAAGCTGGATCAGTTCCTGTATCCTCTCCTTCAGAGCGTGTCCTGTATCCGTATCTCCCACAAGCTGACGTCTGGACATATAACTGACTGCTACACGGTTTGAGACAATATCTGTCTCTTTTGCCACTGCATCAGCCTTGGATGTAAACGGCTCATGCGCAGTAAGATTCAGGCCGTATGAATTATAGATCAGTGTATATCCGGCGATCCCGGTGACCTTCTGATATGGCTTGGAGAAACCACCATCAATGACAATTACTTTGCCATTACATTTGACCGGACTCTCTCCTTCGCTCTGATGCACAGGCACATGACCATTAATAACGTGACCTTTCTCGGTATCCAGGCCAAACTCCCGCAGCATGCTGTTTACTACCTCTTCATTCTCCCAGAGACGGTAATAGGCATTCTTCTTCTCCTCATGTGTAGACGGATCTTCGATAAAATAACGCTCAAAGGTACTCATTTTACTTTTGCCAAACAGCGGAGAATCCGGAGCTGCCCAGATATACCACATGATATCCCTGCCCTTCTTCTGTTCTTCCTTTCCCACAGAATAGAAAGCACGGCGCACATAGGTCTCCAGCACATCATACAGTTCTTTTCCTTTATAGCTTCTTCCATAAATCTGCACTTCACGGAAGGTTCCGTCTTCATTCAGAGGAATGCTGCCATGAAATAAAAGATTTCCATTATATACCATGTAAAGACCGCCTTTGTCAAGCAGAAGACGGGTGTGATTCTGCAGCTTCTCACAGTTTCTGAACGCGGAAGCAAGCTTATCCATAACCTCTTTCTCACCGGCAGTCAGATCATATGGATGTTTCCAGTCAATGGTCGGAAAATTATTGTCACGGAGAGGATATTCCTTTCCGTCAGGAAGTGTGATCGTACCTTTCTCCGGATTAATCCTGTGAAGAAGTGCACGATCCTCCATGTGGAATTCTTTGTGCCTGCGTACCAGTTTTCCTTCCAGTTTAAACTGTATCACTGCAATGGCTTTGTGCATTTTCCTTCCCAGTTCTTTTTCCTGGATACTGTAGTTTGAAACACTCTTCATGGCAAAAATTTCGCACGGATCATCTTTATATACGTCCATGGCAAAGGTTGCCAGAGGCAGCAAATTGATACCGTAACCATCCTCCAGAATATCCAGATTTCCGTAACGGATGCTGTTCCTTACAACAGTGGCAATACATGCCTTCTGACCTGCTGCCGCCCCCATCCAGACTACATCATGATTTCCCCACTGAATGTCCAGCGAATGATACTGCATCAGACGGTCCATGATGAAATGCGGAGCCGGTCCTCTGTCGTAAATATCACCAAGGATGTGCAGATGATCCACAACCAGGCGCTGGATCAGTTCTGCCAGTGCAATGATAAAGTCCTCTGCACCGCCAATTTCGATGATAGTATTTACGATAGAATCATAGTAAGCCTCTTTGTCAAGGACTTCTGCTTTCTCTGTGATCAGTTCCTCAATTACATAGGCATAATCTGCCGGAAGGGCTTTACGCACTTTTGATCTGGTATATTTTGAAGCGGTAGTTTTGCAGATTTCAATGAGACGGTACAGAGTGATCTTGTACCAGTTTTCCATGTCCTCTTCCGTTTCTTTGACCAGATCCATCTTCTCCCTCGGATAATAGATCAGCGTTGCCAGAGAGCGTTTGTCATTATTTCCAAGTGTGTGGCCGAATACGTCGTCTATCTTCTTTCGTACTGCACCGGAACCGTTCCGCAGTACATGTGAAAAAGCCTGATATTCGCCATGAAGATCAGACATAAAGTGTTCTGTTCCTTTCGGCAGGTTCAGGATAGACTGGAGATTGATGATCTCCGTGGATGCCTTTCCTATTGTGGGATAAATCTCTGCCAGTCTCTGTAAATATCTTAATTCTTCTTTTCTCATAGTCATCTCCTTTTATCGTGCTCTTTGTGTTATCAGACGGAGAATTTCACCTTCGCTGCTGTTCGCTCCATTCTCAGTAACGAGGCCAAAACTCATTCCAGGCATGTTTTTAACCGGTAAAATCAAATAGTGACATCTGGTTAGACTGCGGTATATCTCCGAACAGCTTCAGATCATCCATCAGATCAATAACCGTTTTGCTGACCT
>CAVCYJ010000291.1:0-3211 GCA_963605995.1 Holdemanella biformis
CGCAGTTTATCAGGAGTGGCCTGGACCACTCCTGATACAAGCAAGTCCCCACCCACTGCTTATTGCTTTTCGCAATTGAAGCAGGAGACTTACTTGATTCGTTAAAAATCGCCTGCGGCGATGGGATTTTGACTTGTATGTCTCGGGATTTTGGCATTTTCATGCCAAAACACCTCGCGGAATAGTAGACTGCTGAATAGTTACAAAAAAACAATATATGGTATATATTAATCCGAAAGTGTGGTTTGAGCAACAGTAAATCTGAAAAAAATATGATAGTCTTATTTTACGGTACGAGAAAGATATAAGGAGAGATTTTTTGATGATAAAGAAGCAAAACGATACAGATTCTGACCTTATAAAAATATATAAGGAACTGACTTTTGCCAGTGCTGCGGACGCAGATATCAAAAGGGAAAATGCAAATATCGATGCGGATACATCCATGGGAACTATGTTAAAGTATGGCTCTGAGGGTGCTAAATACTTTGTGGACCATTATATTCTTCCCAAAGATATTGCGGCAGCACATAAAAATGGCGATATCCATATTCATGATAAGGATTTCTATATGCTGACAGAGACCTGCTGTCAGATAGACCTCATCAAGCTGTTTCATAATGGTTTCTTTACCGGACATGGTTATATCAGACAGCCAAGATCCATTGCAAGCTACGCATCCTTAGCGTGCATTGCAATTCAGGCAAACCAGAATGAAATGCATGGCGGGCAGTCTGTGCCAAATTTTGATTATGCAATGGCAGAAGGAGTCGCCTGTACTTTCCGGAAGGAATATTATGATGCAGTACAAAGATATTTCTGGATTACATATGACTGCGATAAAGTATTGGAAGACTCATTTATAAAAACATTAAAAAAGCATATTCCGGAAGCTGCGAATATGGGAAACATAGAGGACTATGAACCACAGCTCACCCGCTTTATTTTAAAGGAATATGGCAGATGGATGGATGAGTGTCCTTCAAAAGAAAGTGTGCGAAGATGTCATAAATCATCCGTCCGGATGGCACTGAAGAAAACGGACATTGCAACCTGTCAGGCGATGGAAGCTTTGCTCCATAACTTAAATACTATGAATTCAAGGGCAGGAGCGCAGGTACCATTCAGTTCCCTTAATTATGGCACCTGTACAAGTCCGGAGGCAAGAATGGCGATGAAAAATCTGCTGAAGGTAACAGATGCAGGTCTTGGAAATGGGGAAACCCCGATTTTTCCGGTACAGATATTCAAAGTAAAAGAAGGTGTGAATTATAATCCGGGGGATCCTAATTATGACCTGTTCCGCATGGCAGTTAAGGTATCTGCAAAGCGTCTTTTCCCGAATTTCAGTTTTCTGGATGCACCCTACAATCTGAAATATTATAAAGAGGGTGATTACAACACAGAGGTGGCCTATATGGGATGCCGTACCCGTGTCATAGGAAATCACTGTAATCCGGATAAAGAAGTTACCTGTGGAAGAGGAAATTTAAGTTTTACATCCATTAATCTTCCGAGACTGGGAATCATCGCGAAGGGTGATATCGCAGAATTTTATAAGCTGCTGGATAAACGCATGGAAATGTGCTGCAGACAACTGCTCCACCGTTTTGACATACAGAAGAAAAAAACAGTTCGGAATTATCCGTTCCTTATGGGGCAGGGAATATGGATTGATTCAGATAAGCTGGATGTAGATGAAAAAGTTGGAGAAGTTCTGAAAAACGGCACACTCAGTGTGGGTTTTATAGGACTTGCAGAGGCACTGGCAGCCCTGACCGGGAAGCATCACGGAGAAAGTGAAGAAAGCCGCAGCCTTGGACTGGAGATCATTACACACATGAGAAAGTATCTGGATGATGAATCTGATAAAACAGGGTTGAATTTTACACTGCTGGCAACACCGGCAGAAGGTCTTTCAGGAAGATTTGTCCGTATTGATCAGGAACGCTTTGGAAAAATACCCGGTGTAACGGACAGAGAATATTATACAAATTCGTTCCATGTGCCGGTATATTATCCGATCAATGCCTTTAAAAAAATACAGATCGAAGCACCCTATCATGCCCTGACAAATGCAGGACACATCAGTTATGTGGAACTGGACGGCGATACAGCCAGGAATCCGGAAGCATTTGAGGCAGTTATCCGGTATATGAAGGAATGTGGGATTGGTTATGGCTCAGTAAATCATCCCGTAGATCGGGATCCGATATGTGGATTTACGGGAGTGATTGATGATGTATGTCCGAGATGTGGACGACATGAAGGCGAAGCAGTATCTGTTGGGAGATTGAATGAGCTTCGAAAAAAATATCCGGATGTTCCGGTCTATCTGGATGCAATTCATTAATTCAAAAAAAATAAACGCAAAGGAGATTTCATTATGACAGGAAAAGTATTACCGAAAGACGGAATGGTTGGAACAGGCATAAAATTTGACAGGATTCGCAGAATTACAGGCTATCTTGTAGGGACAACCGACAGATTTAACAATGCGAAAAGAGCGGAGGAGAGAGATCGTGTTAAACACAGTCTGTCATAACGGACTTAGGATTGCCGGGACTATCCAGGATTCAATCGTGGATGGCCCCGGCATCCGTTATGTTATTTTTACACAGGGCTGTCCTCACCATTGCCCTGGCTGCCACAATCCGCAGACGCATGATTTTGACGGAGGAAAAATAGCAGATACAGAGCAGATCATCATGGATATTAAAAGAAATCCTCTGCTCTATGGCGTTACATTTTCCGGCGGAGAACCCTTTTGTCAGGCAAAGGCACTGGTGCCGATAGCAGAAGCAGTCAAGGCAATGCAGAAGCACCTTATGATATACACGGGATATCTGTATGAGGAACTCCTGGAAATGAAGGAAGTGGATATACATAGACTGCTGAAACTGGCTGATGTACTTGTGGATGGCCCTTTTCTCATTGAAAAACGTGATTTGACATTGCAATATCGTGGAAGCGATAATCAACGAGTCATAGATCTTGCAAAGACAAGGCAAAAAGGCGGTATTGTTCTTTATGTAAGTGAGTATGATGATATTGGGATCTATAGCAATCCTCTAAAATAATGCATCTTAATCCAGTCCATCAGAGCGTGAAATCCTGCGTCAGATATCTTTGCCGTGCGTCAGCACGCCTGCAGATATCTTTCTTGTCTTTCGCGCTCTGCTGAACTGTCTTAAATGCATTATTTACGAGG
>CAVCYJ010000292.1:0-3195 GCA_963605995.1 Holdemanella biformis
TCAAAAGGATGTTTCGTTAAGAGATGAGTACATTTATTCATCATGAATTACTTCTTCTGGTACAGACCGTAGCTGCAGGAGCTGTTCTCCTTTTGTGTTATGATTTTCTGATCGCATTGAGAAATGTCCTGCCACATTCGGACAGAGCATCAGGAACAGAAGATGTTCTCTACTGGCTGTGCTGCGTATTTTTCATTTTTTCAGAGATTTACAGGACAAATGAGGGGATTCTGCGCTTTTTTATGGTTTCGGGTTTCCTGTCGGGAGCATATATCTGTCACAGGATACTGGGAGATATTTTCGTAAAATGCTGTACGAAATTCATGGAGATTCCTGTAATATTTATTAATTTTTTGATAAAATGGTTGCTATTTCCGGTCAGAAGATGTAAACTTTTGGGGTATAAAGCATACAGATGTGCTATAAAAGAAAGGCTGGCAAATTGGGGAATTCTAAGAAAAAAAAGAAAAAAAGAAAAATAGGTTATGAATCTCTCGGGATGGTTACGATCGCGCTGGTTGTTCTGGTCTTTCTGGGAGGTCTTATGCTGAAGAGTAATGAACTTCAGGAGCGTCTCACAGGATATGATGCCAGGGCTGCCGAACTTCAGCAGGAGATTGAAGATGAGCAGAGCCGTACTGAAGAGATTGACAAGTTAAAGGAATATATGGAGACAGATGAGTATGCCGAGGAAGTAGCCAGAGAGAAGCTGGGACTTGTGAAAGATAATGAAACTGTTTTCCAGAAGCAGCAATGAGAATCAGGATACCGTGTCGAAAATTTTTCTGATCTTTTCGTCCGGGTTTGACAGATATTTCAGAAACCTTTCCATATAATATTCTGACAGGAGTGTGGCTGTCGGACAGTGCACGCAGGAATTGTAAGGGGGAAGGGAGAATATGCAGGAATGGATGATTGCCATGCTCGTTATCAGCATAATGCTGATCATACGGGACATGGCAAAAACTATTTTAGTGGAAAATCTGCCGGATGAGGAAGAAATACTCTCCTTGCGGGAGAGCCATCCTCAGAAAGAAAAGGTGGAGAAATATGCGGAATCCTTTCAGAAGCTGGCGGATACTTTTTACGGGATGCCATACCGCAGAGATTATCTGAGCAGCGGTCAGATTGAGCGGATCATTGAAGATACCAATGCAAAGGTATGCAGCAGATGCTATCAGCGGGAACTCTGCTGGGGAGATCACAGCCAGGAGCTGGGCAGGGGAGTGGAAGCCCTGGTGCGTTCCATGGAAAGCGGAAACGAAGAAGATATCAGAAGTATCCGCGGTGACTGGACAGGCATATGTCCCCGTTCCGTGCAGTATTATGAGGCGGTTGTGGAGAATTTTCAGAGAGAGAAGCAGAACCTGGTGTGGGACAACCGTATGATCGAGAATCGGCTGGCGGTAGCCCAGCAGCTTATGGAAGTGTCAAAGATCATGCAGAATGTGGCAGGTGACCTGTATGATCTGGAGAGAGGGACACCGCAGTTTGAAGAGAATCTGCGAAAAAGTCTGCGAAAAAGTCATGTGATCCTGCGACAGGCCTGGGTGATGGATAAAATCAAAGGACAAAAGCAGGTATTTCTCACCATGCGTGCCAGGAGCGGGCAGTGTATTTCCATGACAGAGATCTCACAGCTTCTTTCCCGGGTCTGTGAAAGTCCGATGGTACCTGTAAATGGAAGCAGATGTATTGTAAACGGTGAATATCACACCGTTCATTTTGTTGAAGATGTAAGTTATCAGATCCTTTATGGAGTTGCACGGCTGACAAGAGAAGAAGAGAAGGTTTCAGGAGATAATTATGTTTGCAGGCAGGAGGATGGCGGCAGATTTGTCATGTGTCTGTCAGATGGCATGGGCTCCGGGATGGAAGCATGCAGAGAGAGTGAGACAGTTGTAGAGCTTCTGGAACAGTTTATGGAGTCCGGATTTTCCCAGGAAACTGCTGCGAAAATGGTTAATTCCGCACTGGTTCTCAAAGGCCAGGATGGGATGTTTTCCACCGTGGATATCTGCGCAGTGGATCTGTATACAGGTATCTGTAAATTCCTGAAGGCGGGGGCAGCCTCTACTTTTATCAAAAGAGATCACTGGGTGGAGTCGATCACTTCTGAGAGTCTGGCAGCAGGGCTAGTACAGCAGATTGACTTTGAGACCGCAGCGAGAAAGCTGTACCACGGGGATTACCTGATCATGATGACAGACGGAGTTCTGGATGCACTTCCCGGGCAGAAGGAGGAAGAAACCATGAAAGAGATTATTATGGATGTCCACGAAGAATCCCCTAAGGATTTCGGCAGGGGGATCCTGGAACGGGTGCTTGGGTACAGTGATTATCGTGCACGGGATGATATGACGGTGCTGGTGGCCGGGGTATGGAAGAAATAAGGCAAAATCCCATGACCGCAGGTGATCTGCAATGGATTTGGGCTCGTAACTGTGAAGGTACTGAACAGTTATAAAGTGAATATAATAAAAAAGAAATACAGGATAATATTAAAGATGAAGAAAGAAGTTCTTGCTTACATAAAGCAAAATAAAATGATCAGAAAAAACGATGTGATCCTGGCAGGTGTATCCGGGGGCAGTGATTCCATGGCGATGCTGCATCTGCTGAGGGAATTTCAGAAGGAACTGGGGTTCATACTGCAGGTTGTCCATGTACATCACGGAATACGTGGACAGGAGGCGGACAGGGATCGCAGTTTTGTGGAAAACATCTGCCGGGAATGGCAGCTCCCGTGCAGTGTTTATCATTATGATGTACCGAAACTGAGCCGGGAGTGGAAACTGGGCGAAGAAGAGACCGGACGGATTGTCAGAAAAGAAGCATTTCAGAAAGAAGCTGACAGATGCAAAGAGATATGGAGCAGTCGTGACTGTAACATTCCGTCAGGAGATCAGAAACAGAGTGAACGCAGGGAATCAAAAGGCCGGATAAGGATCGCACTGGCACACAATCAGGAGGATCTGGCAGAGACTATGCTTCATAACCTGTGCAGAGGAACCGGGCTCAGGGGACTTTGCACCATGCGCCCGGTGGACGGGGTGATCATCCGTCCGATTTTGTGTTTAAGCAGAGAAAAAATTGCCGGCTATCTACAGGAAGAACATATTTCCCATATACAGGACAGTACGAATCTGTCGGATGAATATACCAGAAACCGCATTCGCCATCACATTCTCCCTA
>CAVCYJ010000293.1:0-3194 GCA_963605995.1 Holdemanella biformis
AATGTTGTAGCCATCGGTATTGGCGCGGCTCTGTTTTTCGTACTTGGACGTTTTGTGGCAATTCCAAGTCCGGTGCCGAATACGAACATAAGCCTTCAGTATGCAGTGCTGGCTCTGCTGGCAGCGATGTACGGACCGGTTGCAGGTGGATTGATCGGTTTTATCGGTCATACATTGGTAGATCTGTCCTGGGGCGGAAGCCCATGGTGGAGCTGGGTTATTACATCTGCTTTTGTAGGTGTGGCAATCGGTATTTTTGCGAAGAAACTGAATGTTCAGGAAGGTGAGTTCGGTAAAGGAAAAGTAACGATCTTTGTAATTGCAAATGTGGCTGCACATATAATTGGATGGATCGTTGTAGCTCCTGTACTTGACATTCTGATTTATGCAGAACCGGCAAATAAAGTATTTGCGCAGGGTGCGTTTGCGGCAGTTTCCAACACAATTACCGGAGTTATAGCAGGCGGACTTCTGATTCTGGCATATACAAAAACAATTGCCAGAAAAGGTTCTCTGGATCAGGAGTAAAACTCTGTCCAAAAGCCTTTTCATTTTGCTTATAAGGCATATGAAAAGGCTTTTCTTCTATTAACCAGTGAATGACTTATTGAGGTAATATACATGACTGAGAAAAAATCCCCCATTATTTCTTTTAAAAACTTTACGTTTCGGTATCGTGCTCAGAAACGTCCCACACTGACTGGAATCAATCTGAATATTTATCCTGGAGAGAGAATACTTATTGCCGGGCCTTCCGGCTGTGGAAAAAGTACTCTTGCCGGTTGCATCAATGGGCTTAATCCTTTTTCCAATCCGGGAGAATGCACCGGAGAACTGATCGTTGATGGTGTCAATGCGCCCCAAAGCAGCATTTTTGAACTATCCACCCATGTGGGAACTGTATTGCAGGATCCGGATGGACAGTTTATCGGGCTGACGGTAGGGGAAGATATTGCTTTTGCCCTGGAAAACAATTGTATGCCCCAGGATGAGATGCATGAGATCACATACCATGTGGCTGAATTGGTAGGAATTGAGAATTATCTGGATTATGCGCCTCATGAACTTTCCGGCGGTCAGAAGCAGAGGGTAAGTCTTGCCGGAGTTATGGTAGATCAGGTAAAAATCCTCCTGTTTGACGAGCCGCTGGCCAATCTTGACCCGGCTACGGGAAAGCAGACGATTGAACTGATCGATGAGATCCAGAAAAAGACGGACACCACTGTAGTGATCATCGAGCACCGCCTTGAGGATGTGCTCTGGCGAAATGTGGACCGTATTATTCTTATGAAAGATGGCGGGATCCTGGCGGATCTCCATCCGGATGAACTGCTTTCCACAGAGCTTCTGAGAGAGAATGGAATCCGTGAACCGCTGTATCTGACGGCTATGCGTTATGCAGGTGTGGAAATTCTTCCGGATAAAAAGCCTGCTCATGTGGATTCTGTGGTGATTAACGAGGCAGACCGTACAAAGTTGCGGAACTGGTTTCAGGCTCAGCCGCCGACATCTCCTGATAAGGAAAAAATCCCGCTTCTGGAGGTGAAGAATTTAAGTTTTGGTTATACAAAAAATCACCAGATACTTCAAAACGTAAGTCTTTCCATCGGAAAAGGCGAGATGGTCAGCATTGTCGGAAAAAACGGTGCGGGAAAATCTACATTTTCAAAACTGGTCTGTGGATTTGAGATGCCGGATTCCGGTGAAATTTTATTTGACGGAAAAGATTTTCTTCAGGAAAACATACGTCACAGAGCGAAACATATCGGTTATGTCATGCAGAATCCCAACCAGATGATATCCAAGACCATGATCTTTGATGAAGTAGCCATGAGCCTTAAAAATATGGGAAAAAGTGATGTGCAGATCCGGGAAAAAGTAGAAGAGACTTTGAAAATCTGCGGTCTTTATCCTTTTCGTAACTGGCCGATATCGGCCTTGAGCTTCGGACAGAAAAAGCGTGTGACGATTGCCAGCGTTCTTGTACAGAATCCGGAATTGATTGTTCTGGACGAACCCACCGCAGGTCAGGATTTTCATCATTATACAGAAATTATGGAATTTCTGCGGGAGTTGAATGAGAAGGGAGTTACAGTTGTGATGATCACCCATGATATGCATCTGATGCTGGAATATACTCCGCGCGCACTGGTATTTGCAGACGGACAGATAATAGCAGACCGTAGTGCGGCGGCGGTTCTCTGTGACCTTGAGCTGATACATAAGGCTGCACTGAAAGAAACCAGTCTGTTTACACTGGCCAATCGGTTGGATATCAAACCGGCAGAGGATTTCGTGGAACGTTTCATAAAAGAAGACAGGGAGGTGCGTAGTCATGGCTGCTAAAACGGTATTGAATTATCTGCCAAGAGAGAGTGTGGTGCATAAGCTGACCGGTACAACGAAGCTGGTGTTTTTTCTGTTTTTTACCTTTGCCAGTATGATTACTTACAATACCTGGGTGCTTCTTGGCTTGTTTGCAGTAAGTATTGTCGCATTCAAGCTCAGTAAGATCAGGTTTAAAGAAGTTCGTTTCATGATGATCTTTATGCTGGTATTTCTGCTCCTGAACAATTTGTTTATTTTTCTGTTTGATCCGAATCAGGGGACAACTTTGTATGGGACAAGGCATGTACTGTGCCATCTGTTCTGGAGATATGATGTAACACAGGAACAACTGTTTTATATGCTGAATATTTCCCTGAAATATTTTGTAGCACTGCCTGTAGCAATCCTGTTTATTTCCGCTACCAACCCGAGTGAATTTGCAGCCAGCCTGAACAGCATCGGTGTTTCCTATAAAGTTGGATATTCAGTAGCCATTGCTCTGCGTTATATCCCGGATATCCAGAGGGACTATCACAGCATCAGCCAGGCTCAGCAGGCCAGAGGGGTGGAATTGGGAAAAAAGGAGCATTTTTTCGCAAGACTGAAAAACTCGGTGAGTATTCTTCTGCCGTTGATCCTCACAAGCCTGAACAGGATTGATGTGATATCCAATGCTATGGAACTGCGTGGCTTTGGAAAGAATAAAAAGCGCAGCTGGTATATGAAACGTCCGTTTGCCAGAAGAGATTTCCTGACGTTGGGACTGGGTGTCATGCTGTTGCTGATCAGTCTTACAGTGACCATCCGGTTTGGGCGGTTTTATAATCCGTTTGTGTAGATGGTGCGAAGCAGTTATTTGGCGCAGA
>CAVCYJ010000294.1:0-3155 GCA_963605995.1 Holdemanella biformis
ATTGCAATATATTTACCAGGACATACGGTCTGTGCCTCGACGATCTCTACCTCAGATGTTTTTACCATAGCATCTGCTGCAGTAACGCCTGTAGATGTGGTTTTAAATTCAATCATTCCGATTGCTTTACTCATTTTGTGCACGTCCTTTCTACTTTACTGCAATAATAATGTAACGGTCTGTTACTTCTGTTACTTTACCGCTGACAGAAGCATGAATGCCTACGCTTAAGCCCTGTGCAGGCTGTGCGATCATCTGTCCTCTTGTTACCTCATCGCCAGCTTTGACCACTGCCTGTGCAGGAGCTCCGATATGCTGGCTCAGTAATACTTTTACCTTCTTAACCTGTACAAGCTCTTCCTTCAGAGGAGCATCCCTGTCATATTTTGTAAGACCAAGGCGTGCCATCAGACGTTCTTCCGGAACCTTGCGATATTCTCTGGATTCCTGTACAGGCTTCGGCTGTACACCCTGTGGTGGACGGATGCCTGCTTTCCTCAGTCCGCCTTTCATATCTGCGAGAAGGCTTCTGGGTGCAAGACTCTGCGGACATGAATACATCTCGCATACACCACAGGAACTGCAGAAGGACGCATCCAGATATGGATTCAGATCTCTGAAGTCATTGTTCGATGCGGCTCTCATAAATTTCGCCGGATCGATCGGATGTCCCAGATTATGTCTCGGACATAAATCCGTACATGTGTTACACTGGCAGCAGATAGATGCTGCACGTTTTAAATCTATGGAAGAAGTCCGCTGCTTCTTCGCTACAATAAGATGGTCTTCTGGCAGAACCAAAATCGCATTTGTTGTCTTTGTCACAGGATCTGAACCATTTCCGATCCTTCCCATCATGGGACCGCCTACAAAATAGACCGGATCCTTCACAGTTGTGCTGCCTGCCTGTGCTACTACTTCCTCCAGTGTACATCCCAGGGGAACTCTCACTGTAACAGGATCACTTACTTCTGCAACAACTGATACATATTTGTCTGTAACCGGCTGTTTCTCTTCTACAGCACGATATACATTGTACACTGTTTCAACATTAAATACGGCTACTCCCTGCTCGATCGGCAGTCCTCCCGGCCGTACAACTCTTCCGGTTGCTTCATAAATGAGTACAACCTCATCTCCCATCGGATAAACTTCATCAAGAAGATGCAGCCTCATACCCGGAAATTCTTCTATGTGCTGATTTAATGCATGGATCGTCTGCACATAGGACTTTTTGATTCCAATGATCGCCTCGGAAGCACCTACTGTCTCCTGGATCATATGGAATGTTTTCATAATTTCATATGCGTGTTTTTCCAATAACTGTCTGTGTAATTTCAGTAATGGTTCACACTCTGCACAGTTCATAAGAATGGTATTCGCCTTGTCTGTAAGCTTCATATAAGTAGGGAATCCGGCTCCACCGGCACCTACTACACCATTCTGCTGTATAATATCCTGTAATTCTTTGATCTCCATGGCGTTACTCCAATCCTGCACCGTCATCAATGATACCGACAATTGCGGCATCTACCGGTGCTGTTTCTACGCCGCAGCCTATTCTTGCCGCGCTTCCCTGTGCCACCAATACATATTCGCCAACTCCTGCTCCGATCATGTCAATTGCCACAAGCTGGCTGAGGTCTCCTTTCATATGATGGACAGGCTCGATAATCATAAATTTGCTTCCTATCAGTTTTTCGCATTTTCGTGTGGAAACCACACTTCCAACTACTTTGCCTACGATCATATGAGCCTCCGAATGATTTCTGATAATGCTGTCAGGGGCAATGCCATGTCCCTGATCTGATATTTATGAGTTCAAGGTCAAGAAGCATTGATAAATGCCTCCTGACCTCTGACTTTTCTATCATTTAATGATTGTTACCGTATTACCTGTGGCAATCCTTGCTGCATTTGCCTCATCTGTATCAATATGCATCTCCAGTGTGAAACTGTCATCCACACGTATCTTAACCTGATTGAAGATCGTTCCTCTCTCATTGTCCGCTTTTACTGATACAATATCGCCGTCTTTCACACCTGCAGCCTGTGCATCTTTTGGAGACATATGTATATGACGCATTGCCACGATACATCCCTCTTTCAGATAAACAGCTCCTTTAGGTCCTACGATCGCGATAGGCGCACTTCCGGCAAGATCTCCTGATTCACGAACCGGAACATTCATTCCAAGCTTGATGGCATCTGTAGCAGATACCTCAACCTGTGAAGCCCTGCGAACCGGTCCAAGGATTCTTACATTCTCAATGGCACGAAGTTTCAGTCCCACAATGGTAACTGTCTCATTAGAGGCAAACTGTCCACCCATCAGTTCCTTCTTCTTCGTAAGCTGATATCCGGGTCCGAACAATGCTTCTACATGTTCCTGTGTCAGGTGAATGTGTCTTGCAGAAACTCCGATTGGAACCATAAAGCCATTGGTCTTTTTCTCATTCTGGTTAATTGCCTGAATTACCATTCTGGTGATCAGTTCAATATTATTGGTTTCCAAGAACACACCTGCTTTCTGTCATATATAACGGATAAATTATTTTAATACAGGCAGGATTTTCTCTACATCTGTGTGTGGTCTCGGGATTACATGTGTAGCTACTAATTCGCCAAGTCTGGATGCTGCTGCGCTTCCGCTCTCTACGGCTGATTTAACTGCTCCTACATCTCCGCGTACCATAACTGTTACAAGTCCGGAACCAATCTTCTCTGTTCCTACTAATGCTACGTTAGCAGCTTTGCACATCTGGTCTGCTGCCTCGATCGCTGCTGTAAGTCCTCTGGTTTCTACCATTCCTAATGCTTCCTGTGTCATGATTTTATCCTCCTTATGAGATACTGTTTCCTTTATTTCTTCCTTCTTGGATTCTGTTACCTTTGCTGTTTCTGCCGCCGCTGCTGTCCGAGTTTTTGCTTCTGCTTTTGCAGGAGCCTTTGCTCTTCCGGCTGTTCTGCCTGTCTTTCTCGGAGCGGCTGCCTTTTTAGGGACATTCTTATCTGCTTCCGGTTTCTTCTCTTCAGCCATTATTCATCCCCCTGACTGTTCTTCCAGCGACTTGCACTTAATTGCACTATTCTGATAGTCTCTTCGTGTGGACGTGCAATTACTGCATAACTTACCGGTTTCTTGATCGCACCTG
>CAVCYJ010000295.1:0-3130 GCA_963605995.1 Holdemanella biformis
TCACTGAATTTACCCATATTCATTTCCATATGTGCTCTATACCTCCATATAGTGTTTATATTTTATCCTTATTCGAAAGAAATATGCAGCTGCTGCCGCTTTCTTCCGAGATCTTCCAATTCTTTCTTGGCTTTTATAAGTGACTGCAGTTCCTGCATATCTGCCGGATCCCAGTTTTTATTTCTCTCTTTGAGACTCTCTTCCCTGATTCTCAGTACAGTATCTGAAAAAGCCCTGTCCTGCTCTTCAGGAGTTTCCAGATGAATTGTCGCATTAAAGAGAGATGAAACCTCTCTCTGCTCTTCACTGTCAATAAAAGCATTCAGCAGCCTTGCTGGGTTGACATCCCCTTCTCTGTGCTGCTGATACAGCATCTCTGCCACCTGTCGGTAAAGCGGAACCACAAAATCTGACGGCTGGATATACTGTTCAACAGTATCAAAAATCCCGGGATATGTCACCAGCCAGGTGAGCATCAGTTTCTGCGCTTTCTCCGATGCGCTCTCCTTTTTTCTTTTCTGAGTGCCCACAGGTTTCGGCTGCATTCTCCTCTCTGCCGGAGTCCCCTTCATTGCAAGAGCTCCCACTCTTCGTTTCAGATTATCGGCAGTAATACCGCTGCTCCTGTAATCCTTAACGATCGCCTCTATGTAAAGGTTTCTCTCCAGCTCGTCCGAGAGCTCCAGCAGCATCTGTGCACATCTCTCAAAAAAACGATTCTGCCCCTGCGGATCCTCCATCGTAAATTCCCTCTCTGCCATATGCACCCGAAACATGAAGCTGTCCGTTGCCTGTGACAGGCGTTTTTCAAATTCATCCGCGCCAAGTGCCTTGATAAATTCATCCGGATCCTTATGCGGTCTCAGATTTACCACTCTGGCTGTCAGTCCCGCCTCCCGCAGAATCGGGATCGCACGAAGGGCAGCCTTCACACCTGCCTCATCACTGTCATACAAAAGCAGAACTTCCTGGGTGTAGCGTTTCAGCAGACTTGCGTGACCCGAAGTAAGCGCGGTTCCCAGTGATGCCACCGCATTGGTGAATCCTGCCTGATGCATGGATATCACATCCATATATCCCTCACACAGAATCAGATAATTTTTTCTCGTTGTTCTCGCGGCATTCAGTCCGTACAGATTCCGTCCCTTGTCGAAAACCATAGTCTCCGGCGAGTTCAGATACTTCGGTTTTCCATCTCCCATGACACGACCGCCAAATCCGATCACACGGCCATTCACATCCATAATCGGAAAAATAACCCTGTTCCAGAACTTATCGTACATGCCCCGGCGCTCATCTACATTAAAAAGGCCGGAATCTCTCAGCAGGTCATCACTGTAATCTCTGGATTTCAGAAATTTGTACAGATCGTCGCTATATTTGTCAGAATATCCCAGCCCGAACTTTCTGATCGTTTCTTCACTCAGACCTCTGCCGGTCAGATACGCATATGCCTGTGCTCCTGTTTCACGCCGCAGCTGATAATAAAAATATCTTGCCGCAAGTTTGTTGATTTCCAAAATAGCAGCTCTGTGTTCTGCCTTTCTTTTTGCCTCTCCGGAATATTCGATCTTCGGCAGCTGGACACCGGCACGGTCTGCCAGATGCTGCAGTGCCTCTCCGAAGGTATAGTTTTCATATTCCATCACAAAATTAAATACATTCCCGCCTGCTCCGCAGCCGAAGCAGTAATACATCTGCTTCGACGGTGTTACTGAAAAAGAGGGAGTTTTCTCATTATGAAACGGACACAGTCCAAAATATGTATTTCCTCTTTTATTCAGCTTCACATACTGGGATACAATATCTACAATATCATTCTTCATTCTGACTTCTTCAATGATATCGTCTGAATAACGCATGTCCCGTCCTCCTTCTTAATAGACTTCCCATGCTTTTGGTATGTATATCTCCCGGAATTTCTCCATGGAATACTGATCTGTCATTCCGGAGAGGTAGTCGCATACCACCTGTGTCTTCTTCTCTCCACGCCTGATCAGTTCCCTGTATTCTGTTGACATTGCTTCCGGGTGTTCAGCATAATATTCATATAACTCTGTCAGCATCTTTACTGCCTTTGATTCCTCTCTGTGCGCCACCGGATTCTCATATACATTCTGAAACATGAGCGCCCTCAGATCCATCATGGCTTCGTAAATCTCTGCCGACATCTTTATGGTATCCTGCTCCAGACTGTTCTCTATAATATCATGAACAAAAGTGTTCAGCCGCTCTCTGGTAGTATACCCGAGCAGCATCCGCAGTGTGACCGGAATATCATCCTCTGTAATGATCCCCGCCCGCTGTGCATCATCCATATCATGATGAATATAGGCAATCTTATCCGAAAGTCTCACCACCTGGCCTTCAAGAGTGGAAGGATTTCCGCTGGTTCTGTGGTTCAGTATCCCATCCCGTACCTCCCAGGTAAGATTTAATCCCTCTCCATTCTTCTCTAACACCTGTGCAACCCTGACACTCTGTTTATAGTGGGCAAAGCCATCCGGGTTCACGGCATTCAGAGCTCTCTCCCCGGCATGACCAAAAGGAGTGTGTCCAAGGTCATGTCCAAGTGCGATCGCTTCTACAAGATCTTCATTCAGTCTCAGTGCCTTCGCTATTGTTCTGGCGATCTGTGATACCTCAAGAGTATGTGTCAGTCTGGTTCTATAATGGTCACCCTGAGGTGCCAGAAAAACCTGTGTCTTATCCTTCATCCGACGAAAAGCCTTGCTGTGAAGGATTCTGTCCCTGTCTCTCTGGTAGACAGTCCGTACATCGCATTCTTCCTCCTGCCGTTCTCTGCCTCTGGAATGAAGACTATGAGCCGCGCAGGGGCTAAGCATCTTTAGTTCGCGCTGTTCCATGCTTTCCCTTATATTCATAAGCGATACCTCCACAAGCTGACAAAATACCTCTTATTAAGTATATTCTACACAAAATTTCAAATTCCTCTTTTTTTCAAAAAAAAATTGAAAATTTTTTATTTTTTTCAAAAAAGGTGTTGACTTTATCTTTTATCTTTGGTATAGTATCACTTGTCGCGAGGGAGAGCTAAAAGAATCCCGAAGAAATGCGATATGCGGAAGTGTCGGAACTGGCAGACGAGCAAGACTAAGGATCTTGTGAG
>CAVCYJ010000296.1:0-3119 GCA_963605995.1 Holdemanella biformis
GTTGGATTACCAAACGTTGGAAAAAGTACCTTATTTAACTCATTAACAAAAGCAGGAGCAGAATCAGCGAACTATCCATTCTGTACGATCGACCCGAATGTGGGGGTTGTTACAGTACCGGATGAGAGACTGAAGCTTCTGGGAGACTTTTACCATTCCAAGAAAGTGACACCTGCTGTTATTGAATTTGTAGATATTGCAGGACTTGTAAAAGGCGCATCCAAGGGTGAGGGACTTGGAAATCAGTTTCTTGCAAATATCCGTGAGGTAGATGCTATCGTTCATGTTGTCCGCTGTTTTGAAGACTCTAATGTTATCCATGTAGATGGAAGCATTGATCCGCTCCGTGATATTGAAACGATTAACCTGGAACTTGTATTCTCTGACCTTGAAATCCTTGAGAGAAGGATAGCGAAAGTGACCAAGACAGCACGTATGGACAAAGAAGCTGCCAAAGAACTTGATTTTCTCCAGAAAGTAAAAGCACATCTGGAAGACGGTAAGATGGCGATCACAATGGAACTGGAGAATGAAGACGAAGAAGCATGGATGGCTGCTTACAATCTGCTGACATACAAACCGGTAATCTATGCGGCAAATGTTGCAGAGGATGATCTGGCAGATGACGGAGCAGGTAATGCACACGTACAGGCGGTACGTAAATATGCAGCAGAGCAGAACAGCGAGATCTTCGTAATCTGTGCCGAGATTGAAGAAGAGATTTCTGAACTGGATGACGATGAAAAGAAGATGTTCCTTGAAGATCTGGGACTTACAGAATCCGGACTTGAAAAGCTGGTAAAAGCAAGCTATCATCTTCTGGGTCTGATGAGTTTTCTGACTTCCGGTGAAGATGAGACGAGAGCATGGACCATCAAGATCGGAACGAAAGCTCCGCAGGCAGCAGGCAAGATCCACACTGATTTCGAGAGAGGATTTATCAAAGCAGAAGTTGTTAATTATCAGGATCTTCTGGACTGTGGTTCCTACGCAGGTGCAAGAGAGAAAGGTCTTGTAAGAATGGAAGGTAAAGAATACATTGTACAGGATGGAGATGTGATTTTATTCCGTTTCAATGTATGATAAACGGGTGATATATGGAAATGTCGATACGTTTTCCGGGACTTAAGCTGTTTTTCGGGTATGTGCCCCGGTCATTTCAGATATTTGGAATGGAATTTACTATCTATGGGATGCTGATTGCGACAGGTGCAATTCTGGGAATAGGCCTGGTAACACTGGAAGCGAAACGCAGCGGAGAGAATCAGAACAAATATCTTGATATAATGATTCTTTCGCTGCTGGCATCGGTTGTGGGTTCCAGAGTGTTTTATGTGATTTTTTCATGGGAACTGTACAGAGAAAATCTGAGTAGTATTCTGAATCTGAGAAATGGTGGATATGCTGTTTACGGCGGTCTGCTGGCCGGCTTTCTGGTTGCGGACATATCCTGCAGAGTAATGAAGATTGACTTCAGAAGAATGGCAGATATTGCAAGTATGGGAATACTTCTCGGGCAGACGATCGGAAGGTGGGGAAACTTTTTTAACAGAGAATCTTTTGGTGAATATGCCAGTCTGCCGTGGATCATGCAGCTTCCGGTTTCGGTGGTACATTCCGGAGAGGTTTCAGGACGTATGAGAGATAATCTGCTGACCATTGACGGAATTTCCTATATTCAGGTTCAGCCGGTATTTCTTTATGAGAGTCTGTGGTGTCTGCTTCTGTTGCTGGTGCTGCTGGCTCTTCGCAGAAGAAAGAGATATGAAGGTGAACTGTTCATGATTTATCTGGCAGGATATGGATTCGGAAGATTTTTCTTTGAATGGCTCAGAACTGACAAGCTTTATATTCCGGGTACAAAGATCGGAATTTCTCTGGTGATCTCGGCTGCTCTGTTTATAATCTGCACACCGGCTGTGATCGTACATGGGATCATGTCACAGAAGAGGGCAGCTATACGAAAGCACAGGAGAGGAGCCTTTATTTTTTCTGAAAAAGAGTCTGTCTCTGAGGAGAGTATACATACAGATGCGGAAAGAAAAAATATTACAGAGAAACCGGAAACCGATATGGATACAGATAAGAGTGAAGCAGATGCAGAGGAACGGAAGGATGCTGATCCGGATAAGAAGATTCAGAAAGAACAGGGTGAAATGTTAAATTGGGAAGAATCTGAATATGCACATATTTCGGAACAATGGAGACAAAATGTGGGAAATCATCCCACAAATTCAGAAGATGACCGGTAATAAAATCATATATATATTTATAAAGTGGGTTGAAAGTGGGATTTCAACCCACTTTTTGGTATCGTTTACCCAATTTTCACTGTAAAATGAGGATATTTCATAAATGTTAAGAGATTTCTAAATTTTAAAAATCTGTTTCACCCCCTTGTTTTTTCATCCTAAATAGTTTAGAATAAGCACATAAGTGGTAGAAAGTGGTGAATGGTGGTGGTGAGTGGGGGACAATGGAAGATCATATCATTACTGCCTGTAAATCTGAAGGGGAGACTCAGATTTACCGAGAGTAGGTGAGTAATATGTTCATGGGAGAGTACAATCATACAATTGATGCGAAGGGGCGTCTGATTATTCCTTCTAAATTCAGAGAACTCTTAGGAGACGAATTTGTTTTGACGAAGGGACTGGATGGTTGTCTTTCAATATATCCTATGGATGAATGGGAAGCCTTTGAACTGAAACTCAGAGCATTGCCACTTACAAACAAGAATGCCAGAACTTTTTCACGATTCTTTGTAGCCGGAGCAACTACATGTGAACTGGATAAGCAGGGGAGGATCCTTGTACCGCAGACTCTACGTGAATTTGCGGGTCTGGAGAAGGATGTAGTTCTGACAGGTAATTTGAACAGAATTGAAGTTTGGAGTAAAGAAAAGTGGAATGAGAACTGTAATTATGATGATATGGACAGCATTGCCGAGAGCATGCAGGACATGGGAATCACAATCTGACAGAAATCATAAAGAGTATCTTGTAAGTGACTATTCAGCAGCCCGCTATCCCATAGAGCGCTGAACAGTTATTCTTGTAAAACAAATCCAGACAGGAGACGGAGATGGAATTTAAACACAAATCTGTATTACTGGAAGA
>CAVCYJ010000297.1:0-3094 GCA_963605995.1 Holdemanella biformis
ATGTGGGATTGCATCAGCTATGCTGGAAAAAGGACAGAAAACAGTACTGATAACACGTATGAGTGAGCTGGCCGCAAAGTATGCAGAAGAAAGAATACCGTTGAAGTATGACTTGGTAAGTCATATTGGAATTGCAGGTTCTCTGCCGGAAAAAAATGGAAAAGGGAAAATTGTAGTGGCCACTGGTGGAACCAGCGATATTCCGGTTGCAGAAGAGGCTGTCCTGACTGCTGAAGCACTGGGAAATGAGGTCATTCGCCTGTATGATGTAGGAGTAGCCGGGGTTCATCGGCTGCTTGCAAAACTGGATATAATCATGAGTGCACAGGTTATTATTGCAGTGGCAGGAATGGAAGGTGCATTGGCCAGCGTTATTGGCGGCCTGGCTGACTGTCCGGTAATTGCGGTTCCGACAAGTGTGGGATATGGGGCATCTTTTGGTGGCGTTTCGGCATTATTATCTATGTTAAATTCATGTGCCAGCGGTGTCAGTGTTGTAAATATAGACAATGGATTCGGAGCAGGTTTTCTGGCAAGCCGGATTAATCATATGAAATAAAAATTACAGGAAGCAGGAGTGCAGATGAAAAAAGCAGGGTTAATTTTGATACCAATCGTTATATTAGCAGTGGGATTTATTGTTATCAGAAGACAAAGATCTACAGTAGCAGATGCAAAGCCACAGGAAATAAATCAAAATCTGAAACCACAGACGGGAAAGTTGATTACAAGCGGTCAGTATGAAATTGATCTGTCTGATCTGGGATATGCAACAGAAGATGAAAAAGTTCCGGCAGTTTATTTTACAAATGAAATTTCTTCAGATGCGTTACTGGAGATTTATCATGCCCTTGACCGCACCGCAGATGGAAAAGTTGGTGTGAAGATTCATACCGGCGAAGGAGATGGTAGTTATAATCTGGATCCAGAGCTGATCAAAGAATTAATTCAAGAGGTAAATGGAACAATTGTAGAGTGTAATACTGCATATGGTGGAAACCGTTCTAATACGGCAGCTCATATGCAAATTGCAAAAGATCATGGATATACGGAAATTGCAGATGTTGATATTATGGATGCAGATGGAAGTATGGAAATTCCGGTAGAGGGTGGAATCATATTAAAATCTAATCTGGTAGGATCTCATTTTGCGGATTATGATTTTTATATTGTTCTTTCACATTTTAAAGGACATTCTATGGGCGGATATGGTGGTGCATTGAAAAATGTTGCAATTGGAATGGCATCATCAGAAGGTAAATCCCTGGTTCACAGTGGTGGAAAGAAACATACCGGTTTTGGAATGGGAACCTCTTCTATTACGTTTACAGAGTCTATGGCAGAGGCCGTAAAATCAGTTTCTGATTATATGGATCATGGAGAAAAAATGTTGTTTATTAATATAATGAACAATATTTCTGTAGACTGTGACTGTGTAGCAAATCCTTCAGAACCGGATATGCATGATATAGGAATTCTGGCATCTACTGATCCGGTTGCACTGGATCAGGCATGTGTAGATCTGTTATATGCAGTACCGGACGGCGAGTCTGTGATTAAGCGAATGCAATCCAGAAATGGAGAGCATATTTTAGAATATGCAGAAGAAATTGGAGTTGGCAGCAGGGAATATTTTCTAAAACAAATAAAATAGAACTGATGGATAACAGCAGATATAGCATATTGATATATTGTGATAAAAATACATATTGTCCCAAAATCAAAAATTTAAACTCAACTTATGTAAGAAACTTACAGGAGTGTCTGCATAAATTGAGTTTATTTTCTTAAATAAGAAAGATGGAGGTTTGATATCATGGCAAAGATCACACAGACAGCAGGAAGAAATGCTCTGGGAACATTTGCCCCAGAGTTTGCACATTTTAATGATGATGTTCTCTTCGGAGAGAACTGGAACAACGAAGATATTGATTTAAAGACAAGAAGTATCATCACGGTTGTAGCACTGATGGCACAGGGAATCACAGATTCCTCTTTGAAATTTCATTTATAGAATGCAAAGGATCATGGGGTAACACAGAAAGAGATCGCAGCAATCATCACTCACGTAGCATTCTATGCAGGCTGTCCAAAAGGCTGGGCAGTATTTAACCTTGCAAAAGAGGTTTGGAGTGAGGACGAAGCAGAGAAATAACCTGGCAAAAACTGCTCGTAACGAAAGGTTCGCACAAAGCACAGACGTGTATGCCGTTAAAGCCAGCAACTACAAGGGATTGCGGAGAGGGAGTCCAGTTTAATGCCGCAACAACTGGCATATTCATCATGCAAAAAGCGGAGGCGGGCAGCTGCTTATCTGTACTGCCGGAGAGGGCTGGTATCAGGAGGAAGGAAAGGATGCAGTGAGTCTGCGCGAAGGAAGTGTTGTGATGATTCCTGCAAATGTTAAACACTGGCACGGAGCGAAAAAGGACAGCTGGTTTTCGCACATTGCTGTAGAAGTTCCAGGAGAGGAGTGCAGCAACGAGTGGTGTGAACCGGTTTCTGATGAGCAGTACAGCAGATTGAAGTGATAAATGGGAGGGACGGATAATGAAAATTGTAATCATAAACGGAAGCGCAAGAAAAGGAAATACATCTGCGGCAATTCAGGCATTTGCAGAAGGTGCTTCTGATGGAAATGAGATAGAAATACTTGCAGCGGATAAGCTGAGTATTGCACCATGCAAAGGCTGTGATGCCTGTCAATGCACCAATGGTTGTATTGATAAGGATGATACAAATCCGACAATAGATAAACTCGTTTCAGCAGATATGCTTGTCTTTGCTACACCTGTTTATTGGTGGGGCATGTCGGCACAGATGAAGCTCATTATTGATAAGTGTTATAGCAAGGAAATACATTTAAAAGGCAAGAAGGTCGGCGTGCTTATTGTTGGAGCTGCACCGGTTGGCAGCATTCAGTATGAACTGATCAATAAGCAGCTTAAGTGTATCGCCGATCACCTTTCCTGGAATATGCTGTTCCAGAAAGCGTATTCGGCATTTGCCAGAACAGATCTGAGCCACGATGGAGAAGCTATTGCTGAATTGAAGGCACTTGGCAGTAATCTGTAATAGCGTTAGCGGAATGGAG
>CAVCYJ010000298.1:0-3088 GCA_963605995.1 Holdemanella biformis
CATGAGAAAGGAGTAACATGGAAAAATTTCAAACATCAGATATTCCAAAGTCTCCCAGAATTCAGAAACTGGTAGATACGTTATATGAGCATATGCCGGTGATCGAGTCTGCCAGAGCAAAGCTGATCACTGAGTCCTATAAGGAAACAGAAGGAGAACCGGTCATCACACGCAGGGCAAAGGCTTTTGCGCATATTCTTCATAATATTCCGATCATTATCCGTGACAATGAGCTGATCGTCGGAAGCAGTACGATCGCACCGAGAGGCTGCCAGACATTTCCGGAGTTCTCTTATGAGTGGCTGGAAGCGGAACTGGATACTGTTGCTGCCAGAACCGCAGATCCTTTTGATATCGCTGAGGAGACGAAAGCGGAGCTGAAAGAGTCAGATAAGTACTGGAAGGGAAAAACAACCAGTGAACTTGCAACTTCCTATATGGCACCGGAAGCGATCAAAGCGATTGAACACAATATTTTTACACCGGGAAATTATTTTTATAATGGTGTAGGACATGTGACAGTAAAATACTGGGAAGTGCTGGAAATCGGTTTTGAGGGGATTATGGCAAAAGCTCAGAAAGAGCTGGATGGATGCAGTGTTGGTGATGGAAACTATGCCAGAAAATCACACTTTCTTGAAGCTGTGATCTTAAGCTGCCAGGCTGTGATCGACTATGCAGGCAGATATGCGAAACTTGCACAGGAAATGGCAGCGCAGACAAGTGATCCGGTAAGGAAACAGGAACTGCTTGTGATCGCAGAGAACTGCAGCAAAGTACCGGCAAAAGGTGCGCAGAATTTCTATGAGGCATGTCAGTCTTTCTGGTTTGTACAGCAGCTGCTTCAGATGGAATCCAGCGGACATTCTATTTCTCCGGGACGTTTTGACCAGTATATGTATCCATATTACAAAAGTGACATTGACGCAGGAAACATCACCCGCGAATTTGCACAGGAACTGATGGATTGTATCTGGGTTAAGTTAAATGACCTGAACAAATGTCGTGATGCCGGTTCGGCAGAGGGATTTGCGGGTTACAGCCTGTTCCAGAACCTGATCGCAGGCGGTCAGAATAAAGAAGGCGAGGACGTAACCAATGATCTTTCCATCATGTGCATTCAGGCATCCATGCACGTACATCTTCCGGCACCATCACTTTCTGTCAGAGTATGGAACGGTTCTCCTCATGAATTTCTGATCAAAGCGGCAGAGCTGACGAGAACAGGAATCGGACTTCCGGCATATTACAATGATGAGGTGATCATCCCGGCATTACAGAACAGAGGATTATCATTGGAGGATGCCAGAGATTACAACATCATCGGATGCGTAGAACCTCAGAAAGCAGGTAAGACAGAAGGCTGGCATGATGCAGCATTCTTTAATATGTGCAGGCCTCTGGAGCTTGTTTTCTCCAATGGTATGGATAAGGGCGAGATGGTAGGGATCCCTACCGGTGATGTCACTCAGATGCAGACCTTTGATGAGTTTTTTGATGCATATAAGAAGCAGATGGAATATTGTATTTCGCTGCTTGTAAATGCAGACAATGCCATTGACGTGGCTCATGCGGAACGCTGTCCGCTGCCATTCCTTTCCTGTATGGTGGATGACTGTCTCAAAGAAGGGAAATCTGTCCAGGAGGGTGGAGCTGTTTACAACTTTACAGGTCCGCAGGGATTTGGAATCGCAAATATGGCAGATGGTCTTTTTGCAATCCGCAAGCTGGTTTATGAAGATAAAAAAGTATCTATGAAAGAACTCAAAGAAGCCCTTGCATGGAATTATGATAAAGGTCTTGATGCACAGTCTGCCGGCGATATGACAGAGATGATCCTGAAAGCAATGCAGAAAGCAGGCAAAAATGTGGATGCTTCTACTGCAGAAGGACTTCTGAAGACTTTCATTGGCATGAAACCGGGCGAAGAGAAGACCCGGAGGTTCAAAGAGATTCATGACATGATCGATGAAGTTCCGAAATATGGAAATGATATTCCGGAAGTTGATTATTTTGCAAGAGAAGTTGCCTATACATATTCCAAACCGCTCCAAAACTACAGCAATCCGAGAGGTGGAAAGTACCAGGCCGGTTTATATCCGGTATCTGCAAATGTACCGCTTGGCGGACAGACAGGTGCTACTCCGGATGGAAGATATGCACATACACCTGTCGCAGACGGTGTTTCTCCATCAGCAGGTAAGGATGTAAAGGGACCTACAGCAGCAGCTACTTCTGTATCCAGACTGGATCACTTTATTGTATCCAACGGAACACTCTTTAATCAGAAGTTTCATCCGTCTGCACTTTCAGGCAGAGAAGGACTGGAGAAGTTCGTTGCGCTGATCCGGGCTTACTTTGACCAGAAGGGAATGCATATGCAGTTCAATGTAGTTGACAGACAGACACTGCTGGATGCACAGGAGCATCCTGAGAAATACAAACATCTGGTAGTCCGTGTGGCAGGTTACAGTGCACTGTTTACCACACTTTCCCGTTCACTTCAGGATGATATCATCCGCCGTACAGAACAGGGGTTCTGATTCAGAGGAAAGGAAAACCATGGACTATTTGGACATAAAAGGAAGAGTGTTTGATGTCCAGAAATATTCTATTCATGATGGACCGGGCATAAGGACGATCGTCTTTTTGAAAGGCTGTGTCCTGCGGTGCAGATGGTGCTGCAATCCGGAATCTCAGGAATATAAGATCCAGACAATGAAGGTGCTGGGAGAAGAGAAGGTCATTGGCCGTGATGTGACAGTCAGGGAAATGATCGAGGAAGTCGAGAAAGACAGGGCGTACTATTATCGCTCCGGAGGAGGTATGACTCTTTCAGGAGGAGAATGTCTCTGTCAGCCGGAGTTTGCCGGAGCACTTCTGAGAGCTGCCAAAGAGAGAGGTATCTCTACTGCGATCGAGAGCATGGCATGCGTGAAGTGGGAGACTATCGAAGCCATTCTGCCGTATCTGGATACTTATTTAATGGATATAAAGCATACAAACACAGCGAAACATAAAGAGTTTACAGGGCGTTCCAATGAGCTGATGATGGAAAATGCCAGAAAAGTAGCTCTTTCCGGAAAAA
>CAVCYJ010000299.1:0-3088 GCA_963605995.1 Holdemanella biformis
ATTTCACGCAGTTCAGACGGAAGATATTTTTGAAGGAAATGGTAAAGCAGAGCAACAGCCGGTGCAGAAGTCAGAAAAGAAGACTTCTCTTCTGAGAAAATTGGATGAAAAGAAGAAAGAATGTGCAGAGCGTGATGCAAAACGACAGGTAGTAAAGAAAAAACGGAACCATGAGATGAATTTATAACAGTCTGCCAGTAGGACAGACAGGAAAGGATGATGAAAATGCAGTATACAGAAGAACAGATTGCAAGAGCAAACCATACCGATCTTGTTTCTTTTCTGAACGCACAGGGAGAACAGTTGGTGAAAAGTGGGAGAGAATACCGTTGGAAAAAGCATGACAGTGTAACGATATCCGGAAACCGATGGTATCGGCATAGTCAGAGCAAGGGAGGTTATCCGGTAGATTTTGTGATGGAATTTTATTATGCAACATTCCCGGAAGCAGTGAAAATGCTGATTGGGGAAGAAGGCGAAGGCAGGCAGAAGTCCTGCCTCGCCCCGTCCAAAGACTTCCAATTACCAGAGAAAAATGAAGATAATGAAATGATCGTAAAGTATCTGACAGAAAGCAGAGAGCTTGAGAAAAATCTGGTGATGGAATGGATTTCCAGAGGAGATATTTACGAAGAAAAGAAGCATCATAATGTTGTATTTGTTGGCAGAGATGCAAATGGTATTCCAAGATATGCACATTGCCGTGGAACTGGTGAAATGAAATATCGTGGAGATGTAGCTGGTTCTGATAAAGCTTTTGGATTTTGCCACAGAGGAACAGATAATCAGTTGTTTGTGTTTGAAGCAGCTATTGACCTGATTTCTTTTATCCAATTATTTCCGAAAGACTGGAAGAAACGCAGCTACCTGAGTCTGGGTGGTGTATCCAGTATGGCACTGATGACATTTCTTTCTGAACGCCCTCAGATTACTTCTGTTTTTCTGTGTCTGGATAATGACCAGGCAGGGAATGAAGCCAGTGAGAAACTGGCAGGAGAAATCGCAGAAGGATACAGTGTAACTCGCCTGAAACCATCACGAAAAGACTGGAATGAAATCCTCTGTGAAAAAAATGCTGACAGAAAGAAAGCAATCGCAGAAACAATCACAATCAAAGCATCGGAAGCAGAAGAACTGGTGCCGATGTTATGTTATGAAGATATTGAGCAGACCAGTGTAGATTGGTTGTGGTTTCCTTATATTCCATTTGGGAAACTGACAATCATTCAGGGCAATCCGGGAGAGGGAAAAACTTATTTTGCAATGATGCTGACGGCAGCCTGTACCAATCGAAAGTTGTTTCCAAATATGGAAAATATTGAACCGTTTAATGTAATCTATCAGACTGCAGAGGACGGCATGGGTGATACCATTAAGCCAAGATTGGTGGAAGCAGGTGCAGATCTGAGCCGGGTTATGGTAATTGATGATACGGAAGAAGCATTAACCTTATCCGATGATCGAATTGAAAAAGCAGTCAGACAGAATCAGGTGAGACTTGTAATTATTGATCCGGTACAGGCATTTATTGGAGCAGATGTGGATATGAACCGGGCAAATGAAGTGCGCCCGGTGTTCCGCAAGCTGGGAATGATTGCAGAGAAGACCGGATGTGCCATTGTGCTGATTGGACATCTGAATAAATCTTCCGGGACACAGAGCACGTATCGGGGACTTGGCTCTATTGATATTATGGCAGCAGTTCGAAGCTTGATTTTCATCGGGAAAGTAAGAAAAGATCCAACCACAAGGGTATTGATTCATGAAAAAAGTTCGCTTGCACCACCAGGGGAAACAATGGCGTTTAAACTGGGAGACGAAGAAGGCTTTCGATGGGTGGGAGCCTATGAGATTTCCGCAGATGAATTGTTAGATGGAAAAGAAGGAAAAGCAACAGAAACAAAGCTGGAACGAGGGGCAAAGCTGATCAGGGAACTGCTTGCTGATAAAAAAGAAATTTCAATCAGAGAATTAGACGAAAAAGCAAAGGAGCAGGGAATATCCGGGCGAACAATGCGTGATGTGAGAAGCCGGATGAAGAATGAACTGGAATATCGGGTAAATGAAAAGCAGGAAAACAGTATTCGGCTAAAAGAATGATGGGTGGCAGAATCATTAGAGCAAGCACTGATTTTAATAGATACCTTGTCTGCCGCCTGCCGTCTGCCGGGGCATGAATATTCTGAAGTGTACAGGAATAAACAAAATTGGATTGACAGAAAATATAGAAAAGCGTATTATAATAACAAGAGGTGGGATTTCCCACACAAATGCTTGCGTAGGAGGTGTTGATAATGGAAGCAATGAAAGATTATGTTGCCCATCTGGATAACAAAAAAAGAATTACGCTCAGAGGAGCTGCTTATCAGTATTATAATGTAAAAGAATACGGAAATGGCTGCATTATTCTGGAACCTCGGGAACTGGCAGTGCCAGAGAGCATTTCAGTCAGAACTCTGGCAGATATGGATCGTGCAGTAAGCAACTTTAAGAGAGGCGATGTTTCCCCGGCTATTGACCTGTCAGATTTTTAAAAGGAATAAGAGATGAATTTTAATATACGAATGGGAATTCCTGAAATGCAGGAACTTTGGTTAGATCTGCAGGAGAAATATCGTTCTGGTAATATAAAAAAGAAGGAAGAACAGTTGTATAAAAAATGGGGAAAGGCTTTAAAGCTGTTGTCGGCTGATCCGGGTTATCCGAGCCTTCAAACCCATGAAATAGAGCCATTATCAAGACGTTATGGAATGAAAGTGTGGCAATCTTATCTGGAAAATAAAACCAGTGGCGCGATGAGAATGTACTGGGTTTACGGTCCGGATCAGAAGGATATTACGATTATTGGATTGGAGCCACACCCGGAAGATAAGAAAAATGGCGCATACGACCGAATTTCACTGTCGGATTTGTAGAATAAAACTGAATATGGAACTTAACACGAGCAGTTAGTCTATGAAAAATAGGTTAGCTGCTTTTTTCATGCAAAAAAAGGAGGTGTCGTGTATGGGATATGCACGTAAAGATGTAGAGAAAACAAAGAAAATAGCAAAGAAATTTGTCCGCTATCAGGAAGGGGCAGAGCTTT
>CAVCYJ010000300.1:0-3075 GCA_963605995.1 Holdemanella biformis
GCGGTCTGTCCGCTCTCCATACATTTCCCATCTGAAGTGCCTTAAACGGAGCCGGGAGCTCGTTGGCATTATTTGAATAATATCTTGAAAGCGGTACAGTCAGGTCATAGCGCAGTCCGGAGTCCACCAGATCACCCTCTGTCTGTGCTTCTGCAAGTTTCAGTTTCTCCCCGCGCTTCAGAATCTTGAAGATCAGTTTCTCATTCTCTCCGCCCTGTTTGCTGGAAAGATTCTCAATATGTTCTACGCACGGTGTCTCTATAGACGAAAAACCAAATGTACCGTATGTCTCGCGAATCAGGTTCATCACATAATTACGGATTTCCATCTCTTTTGGTAAAATGTCTTTCATACCGGTTACCGGTTTCTTCTTTAATGCCATGTTATCCTCCTTTTTTATAAATATATATTCCCGGAATCTTTCCTTCTCGTAAAATCAAACACGGAAAACTTCCAGGCTTACATTAATACTTAACTTTACTGATTTTTCCTCAATTTGATGCTCTATTGCCAACAGCAGGGTCTTTTGTTCTCACAACTGAATCTTTCTCCGGAAACTCAGATTTATGAAAGTTCTGTCCGTCTCCGTTATGAACCACCCTCTGAAATGCAAGAAATACCTGCATATCAAAATTCTTCACCTCATCAATCATCAATTCCATGACAGCCGATATGTCGAATGCCTTTCTGTATGGTCTGTCAGTGATCAATGCCGCATATACATCACATACTCTGAGAACCCGCGCACCAATGGGAATATCATCTCCTGCCTTATTGGCCGGATATCCGCTGCCATCATAATTTTCATGATGGTACAGGATACTCTCCAATATAAAGTCTGAATATCCCTGGCCTTTCAGTTCCTCATATCCCAACGTGGAATGCATACGGAAATATTTCAGTTCCTCGATCACCAGCGGATCCTGTTCCTGTCCGTTAATATAACCTGTCAGTTTTAACTTTCCTATATCATGGAGCATTCCTGCTATTGCAAGTTCATAGCACTTTTCATGAGGCATCCCCAGTTCCTCTGCCACTGCATAAGCCAGATTGCTTACCAGCATTCCGTGATGCAGTTCAGAAGCAAGGTCAAATTCCAGGATTCTGTCAGAAGAGCCCGCTGCTGTCTTTTGTACTGTGTCCAAAGTGTTACCTCCACCATCCTACAGCCAGGTAGCTATTGCTGTCCGTTTTCTCTCGATCATCTCATCAATACGGGAAATATAATTGGAAACATCCTTTACGTTCTCCACACGCTCTATCCTTTTGCCATGGTCAAAGACCAGCTTGGAAGAGCCTCCTGCACCAAGAGCAATGATCGGCTGTTTTTCCTCCATAATCAGTATATTGTAAATTCCGGCTTTGTCAACCTTTGCATAGCCAACATTTTCAAAATTCCCCTTCATATTCTTCTGCCTGTACAGATAATATGGACCCATTCCCATCTCATATGCGGTTTTCATGGTCAGATCCATGATCTCCTGATTGTTTTCAAAAGACATCTCCTGATATTTCTCTTTGAAAATATTCAGCCTCGCAGCACGTTTCACTGCCAGCGAATGGACAGTAATGCTGTCCGGAGCAAGTTCACGAACCTGTTCAAGAGTGCGCTCTACCATGTAAATATCTTCGCCCGGAAGACCTACGATCAGATCCATATTTATATTATCAAAGCCCAGCTCTCTTGCCAGATAAAAAGCTTCTTTTGTCTGTTCTACGGTATGCCTGCGTCCGATAATATCCAGTGTTTCCTGATTCATGGTCTGCGGATTTACTGAAATTCTTGTTACCGGATATTCATGGATCGCTTCCAGTTTCTCCCTGGTAATACTGTCCGGTCTGCCGGCTTCTATCGTAAACTCTGCCAGTCTTTCAAATCCAAAAGTCTCTCCGACTGTGTCCAGAAGCTTACGTATCTGGTGTGGAAGCAGTGTAGTCGGAGTACCTCCACCGATATAAATCGTATCCAGCTTTCTGCCTTTCATCATAAGAGCCGTTTCTCTCACTTCTTTACAGAGAGCTTCTACATACTCATCTGTTCTCTTCTCCCACACTTTCAATGGATAAGAACTGAAAGAACAATACAGACAGATACTCGGACAGAATGGAATCCCGATATAAAGACTGTATCCATTCTCATAGTCAATATCCTTCAGGATTTCTCTTTCTCTGTTTGCAATGGTAATGGCAAGTGCTGTCTTCTGCGGACTTACCAAATATTTTTCACGCATCTCCTGTGCAGCTTCCGTATTCTTCATTCCGGATTCAATCATTCCCATTGCCAGTTTCGCAGGACGGATTCCCGTCAGGTTTCCCCACGGAAGGGTTCTGCCTGTAAGCTTTACCAACAGCTGATACAACGCATATTTGATAGAATCTTTATTTTCTTTTCTCAGGGCATGCGCATCTCTTATTTTGCAGTCTGTGTTCTCATCTGTGTTCTCATCTGTTTTTTCATCTGTAATGATTTCTGCAGCAACCACACCCTTTTCTTCCGTTTCCAGCTTCTGCAGACTCTCTGCTCTCTCATATTTTATGATATAATTGTCATTTTCCCGTTCCACACGGAAGCGGAGGTCATACTCTGCTTCATCTTGTTCATAAAGAGTATGGATCTCCGCTTCGGGATAAAACGCTTTGATTAATTCATAAACATCATGTTCAAATTCTCTGTTCTCAAACAGAATGCCTATTTTATACAAATGGATTATACCTCTTTTCGTAACCAATGGTGGTAGAAGCATCATGCCCGGGGAATACCTCTGTCTCCTCCGGAAGTGAATCTACCAGTTTATGCAGGCTCCGCACGATATCTGCTGTGCTTCCGCCCGGGAAATCTGTTCTGCCAACAGAACCATGGAACACTGTATCACCACTGAACAGCACAGCTTCATCTTTCAGATAATAACAGCAGCTTCCCTTTGTATGTCCCGGTGTATGAATCATCTGGACAGAAAATCCTGCCAGCTCAAACACATCCAGATCCTCCAGAAATACATCCGGCACAATGGAACAATTCCTGCCATAATGAGCAGTCATATTAACCGACGGCTCGCGAAGCATCTCTTCTTCCTG
>CAVCYJ010000301.1:0-3023 GCA_963605995.1 Holdemanella biformis
ACTAGCCTCTGATAGGCTGTTATCTTTGTTGTTTTTCATATGTGTGGTGGCTCCGATATACGGAGAGCAGACAAGAGGGAACCACCACAGTTCTAAGTCGACTTGCCTGCTCTCCGTATATTCTTAGATGCGGCCTGTTGCGGCCGACAAGATTATAACATAGAAGGCAAAAGGCAGGTCACCTGTGCAATCCAAGACTTTTTTTGAAATTATTGCCATACTCATACATCCATGTTCTCTCATTTCCATAAGCACCATGCTGAAGATAAAGTATGTTATATTTTGTTTCTATATCGTTCTGATCATATCCATAAGGAAGATAAACAGTGGCTCTGCTTTGAATTGCTCGACCATTCCCAATGTAATCTTTCGTATCATAAGTAAAAGTTTCTAAAGCACCTTGTTGTGCTGCTCTACTATAAAATTCATTTGGCACAGTACTAAGGGCGACATTCTTCATATTAGCGCTAGTCTGTGTAGAAGGGGTTTCTGATTCTTCCTGCTTTTGTGAACTGCTAGGTTCTACTGATTCCTGTGAAAAAGCAGAACTGTTATTATTACTCTCCGTGTTCGATCTACTACAACTAGCACACGATAACATCGAAATCGATAACAAAATAAAAGCTATTTTCCTTTTCATACCAAAGCTCCTTTCAAATTTTTAAAATACCTTTTTAATTTTTCTCTTATATCACACAAGAATTGGATTTTCGTCTTATCCAAGATACGGATAATGCGGATCCTCAAGGCAAAATGCGAAAGGTTCAAATTTTACTGAGCCAACACATTTATCGCTTTCATACAATTCCCATAAAAACTGGGCCATTTGTGAAGCGGTGTGATAATGCGAGAACGTTTTTTCATAATCAAATGAATCTTTATTTTGTTCTACCTGGGCAAATTCTGTTTGGACCGCGGCAGGAGCGAGCACTTTAGCTTGCAGCTTATGTCCTCCCTTTTTTAATTCCTGAGATAATCCCTCGGTATATGCACTGACATAGAATTTAGACGCTGAATAGGTAACTACATCAGGAAAAATCATATAGCCTGCGACAGATGATACATTGATAAGCTGGGTTCCATCCATGTCCTGATAGTCATGAACATACAAAGTGGAGAGAATTGTAAGCGATTCTACATTAAGGCGGAGCATCTGTATCGCAATTTCAGAATCCTGATCCGCAATTTTGCTCTGATAACCACGTCCGGCATTGTTAATCCATGTGTTAATTGTATAGGGTTTCAACGATTCATAGAGCCTGTATGCTTCTTCTGGTTTAGACAAATCCGCTGTCTGAACCATCACATCAATTTCCGGGAAACGCCTCTGAATTTCTTCTTTTAATTGCTCCAGCCTTTCCTGTCGGCGGGCAACGAGAATCAGATTTTTACCATGTGCGGCAAATACCTTTGCCGCCTCTTTTCCGATACCGGAGCTTGCCCCGGTAATTACAGTATAGTGTTTCATTTCCCCCTCCTTAACGATAAGACTTCTGATAAATACGAACTACATCTTCATCTGTCAATTCAAATCGGTCACAGAAGAACAGTCCTCCCATTGTGTTCTTTGCATCTTTTGCCATCTGTGGGAATTCTTCCTGACGAATACCATAATCACTCATTTTTAACTCATCTACCCCACATTCTGCCATCAGTTTTTTCAGCGCAGTAATGAAGTCCATAGGCTCCTTTGCCTCTGCGACTCCCATAGCCTTTGCCAGTTCTATAAAGCGTTCATCACAGATATGTTCGTCAATCCATCGTGTAAAATACTGCTTGGAAATCATAATAAGTCCCGCTCCATGAGGCAGCTCCTGATGATAACCGGACAACGCATGTTCCATAGCGTGCTGGCTGACACAGGAACATACTTCCATAGAATAACCACTCATTGTATTTGCAAATGCAACCTTCGTTCTTGCTTCTATATCCTGTCCGTCTTTGACTGCACGTGGTAGATACTCTGCGATATTTCTAATCGCGGTAAGTTCTACCATTTCTGCTGCTTCATTACAGAACCTTGATAAAAATCCTTCGACACTATGAAACAGTGCATCAAATTCCTGATAAGCTGTAAATTTTGGAGGTACAGACAACATTAACTTTGGATCAACAATAGCTAACTCAGGATAGCCTCCTTTAAATCCGATTTTTTCATGGGTGTCTGAATTTGTTACAACACCCCAGCAGTCAACCTCACTTCCTGTACCAGCACTGGTTGTGATTTCAATATAAGGCAAAGGATGTTCTATGAGTGCTTTTCCTCCTCCTGTACCACCCTGAACATAATCCCAGACTCTACCATCTTTTTGAGGTACAATAGCAGAAATAATCGTAGCTGAATCCAATACGGAGCCACCGCCTAAGCCTACGATAAAATCACAGCCATTTTCACGGGCGCATAATACGCCCTCCATAATTGTTGGTTCCAATGGATTTGACTGAATTTTATCAAAGATAACATAGTCCGCTCCGGCGGCTTTTAGTCCTTCCTCTACTAATTTAAGTGCGCCGTTTTCTTTTACGGATTTTCCATTTGAAATCACAAGTAATGCCTTTTTCCCAGGCATAGTTTCTTTTCCAAGTTCTTTTACTTTCCCTGCTCCAAATAAAACTTTTGTTGGAAGATTCCATGTATAACTCATATTTGATTGTCCCCTTTCAAGTCTTTAACTTTATTGACTTTTCTTCACTATCATAGTAACATTAACCTTGAGGTTAAGGTCAATATACTAATTTAAATTTTTTATGACCAATATCATGAGGTTTTATATGACATATACAATCAAACAGGCAGCCGAAATTATGAATGTGACTCCGACCACATTGCGATACTATGATAAACAAGGACTTCTCCCATTTATGGAGCGCAAAGATTCCGGTTATCGTATTTTCTCTGATGAAGATATAGCAATGCTACGTGTAATAGAATGTCTAAAAAAATCAGGCATGCCAATTAAGGACATCAAACAATTTTCTAAATGGGTGCAAATGGGAGACGATTCCTTAAAAGAACGCTATGA
>CAVCYJ010000302.1:0-3019 GCA_963605995.1 Holdemanella biformis
TGCTTATTGCTTTCCGCAATTGAAGCAGGGGACTTACTTGATTCGGTTAAATTTAACCTCTTTTCCTTCCAGTCTCCACTGTCTGAATTCTGCGGATGCAGATAACAGAAGGTCTGAAGAGGAATTCAGGGCTGTCTCTACAGAGTCCTGAATTACACCGATAATGAAACCTACAGCAACAACCTGCATGGAAATATCATCAGAGATTCCGAACAGAGAGCAAGCCATCGGAATCAGGAGAAGTGATCCACCGGCCACACCGGAAGCACCACACGCTGACAGAGCAGCAAGGAGGCTGAGGATGATCGCCGTTGGGATATCCACATTAATGCCAAGTGTATATGCAGTTGCCATTGTCATAACCGTAATAGTAATAGCTGCACCGTCCATGTTAATAGTAGCGCCAAGCGGAATCGTTACTGAATAAGTATCTCTGTCCAGTCCCATCTCCTCGCAGACTTTCATGTTTACCGGAATGTTCGCCGCGGAACTTCTTGTAAAGAATGCTGTCAGTGCACTTCTCTTGAAGCAGTGAAAAATCAGCGGATATGGATTCTTGCGGATACACCAGTACACCAGCATTGGATTTGTCACAAAATAAATAAACAGCATGCACCCCACAAGAAGGATAAGCAGTTTTCCATAGGTGGTAAAAATCTCCAGACCATTTGTAGATACCGTATTAAAAACCAGACCAAAGATTCCGACAGGTGCAAAGTTGATGATCCACGTTACGACCATGGAAATTCCGTCTGCAACATCAGCCAGAACTTTCTTTGTCATCTTATCTGCCGCGCGGAATGCAAGTCCAAGCAAAACAGCCCACATCAGGATACCTACGTAATTCGCATCTACAAGAGAAGATACCGGATTTGCAACTATATTCAAAAGCAGATTCTTCAATACTTCTACGATACCCTGCGGCGCACTTGCATCTGTTGCCGCTGCAGTAAGTGTCAGCTTCACAGGAAACAGCATACTTGCAAATACCGCAATTACTGCTGCCAGTACTGTACTGAACATATACAGAATGATAACGGTCTTAATAACTCCACCGTGGGATTTCCCCGCATTGCACAGAGAACTGATAACCAGGAAAAATACCAGCAACGGTGCGATTGCCTTTAACGCACTTACAAATACATCTCCCAGAATCGCAATCCCGGTTGCCTGTGGTACGGTAATTCCAAGAACCGCACCAAGAATCAGACCAGCCAGGATTCTCTTGACCAGAGCAATCTCTGTCCATTTGTCCCAAAATTTCTTCATTTCTTCTTTCCTCATTCCCTTTTATTTGTTAAAACACTGATACGCTACATTATAAAGTAAAACGCAGACATATGCAAGAAAAGCCCCCAAAAATCAGGGATTTCGTTTTTAGCTTGTTACTGTTCAGGGGTGTGCATAAGTCATTGTGAAAAATGACGAAATTTATTTTTTATTTTGTGGATTTAAAGTTCTGACAGACGGGGAATGGTCGCCGTACCCCTATGACTTAAACCACAAGTGTGCAACAGACACCCCCTATCAAGCATCCGTAGTCCTATTTCCATCCCGCATTGGGTTCGTAAATGTCCTGGCGAACAGCTCCAATCAGACCAAAGTATCCTCATTGATCAGGAATACATCGACGTTTCCCTTCGCAATATCCAACAACCGCGGACTAAATCCACTCTTGCTAAATATGCCATACCTAATATCATATCCCGGAAACGCTTTCCGTATCTCCGATACCGCATCTACTTTTTCCCTCAAGGCAAAATACACCGGCGCATCTACTGGACTCGTATGGTACTTACACTCTCCCACAAAAAGCCTTTTGTTTTGATTATCTACGGACATCACATCTATCTCCGTATCTCCATTCCGGTCATTCAGCCAATACGACCCTATGCGCGACGGAGTGAACGGTATTATCCCTTCCCTGCATAACTCCGAAAAAATATTCTTACATATGTCTTCATATGCAAATGCAACAGACTTTTGACGGAAATCCCTGTCTATTTCGTCCAGCACGATCTGCATATTATCCAGCTCCAACTCTCCTTTGTATGGATAAACATATCGGAACCAGAAGCGGATAAAGTTGTCTGAAATATAGTACAACCCCTTACGCGACTTCTCAGGATTTTTTTCCGTAACTGGAGTACGCTTTTCCAAAAATCCTAAATCCGAAAGAGTAGACAGATACGGTGTAAGCGATGATGACTCCTGCCCCAATACACCTGCTATCTTTCCAAGTTTATGGTTTCCGTCTGCAATCGCCTTAATGATCGAGAAATAGTTGACCGCTGTCATAGATTCGCTTTTTAGCAAAAAGTTAGGCTCCTCATACAAGAATCCATTTTTTGATAACACGGTATCCTTTAACTGTTCCATCAGCGGACGACCATCCTCAAAGAACTCAAGATATTTAGGAATGCCTCCAGTTACCGCATACTGCTCCACGGCCTGCTCAAAGCCTAATTTCTGGACTGCATATATGTCTATAAAAGGCAAAGGTGCCAGTCTGATCTGCGCTGTCCTGCGCCCATACAATGGGCTGTCGTAGGACAAAGCGTGTTTCTTCATCATCCCTATCAACGAGCCAGACAGGATTAACATCACATTATGGTCCTTCAGAATCTCATCCCACGCATTCTGCAAGATAGAAGAAAACGCAGGGTTAGTTCTTACAAGATATGGAAACTCATCTATGACAAGAACCTTCTTTTTCCCTGGCTCATAACTCGCTATTATCTGGAACAAATCCATCCAGTCCTCAAAGACCGCTTTCTGGAGCATGGTATTTTTTGTCGTACGGGCTACAACACCCGCCAGCCGCTTCATGCTCTGACTTTCCAGTTCCTCCGTAGCAAGAAAATAAAACCCTGTCTTTTCCTTCAAAAATTCTTTGATTAACGTTGTTTTTCCGACCCGGCGACGACCATATACTACAACGAATCCTCCCTCTCTACTGTATTCGGCTTCTAACTTATCCAGCTCCTTTTTTCTCCCTATGAACCTCATATAGCCCTCC
>CAVCYJ010000303.1:0-3018 GCA_963605995.1 Holdemanella biformis
ATTCCGTTCATGTCCGGCATCATCCAGTCAATGATATATGCCGAAAATGCTTTGCTATCTTCCCATGCTTCTCTGGTACGCATCACGGCTTCTTTTCCTGTAGTCGTCCAGTCAGCCTGCATTTCAATCTTTCTAAGCATCTTGCAGACACTCATGCAGGTATTTGCATCATCATCCACCACCAGTGCCCTGGCACCTTTGAGTTCCGGGATCGGTTCATATTGCACTGCCTGCCCTGCAATCTTGCAGTCCAGTGTAACGACAAATTCAGAACCTTTTCCTTTCTCACTGTTTAAGGTGATCGTGCCTTCCATCATATCCACAATATTCTTTACAATGGCCAGTCCCAGTCCTGTACCCTGGATACCACTTTCCGTCACTGACTGTTCCCTTGAGAAGGAATCAAAAATGTGCTCCTGGAATTTCTCATCGATACCGATTCCGTTGTCACGAATCCTGAACTCATAAGTAGCATAGCCTGCACGCTGGCATGCCCGCTCCCTGACACGCACGTTGATCATTCCGCCCACAGGTGTAAATTTTACTGCATTGCTGATAATGTTCAGAAGCACCTGATTCAGACGCAGCTTGTCAGTCAGAATATCCTCATGCACAACATCCTGTGTGTCGATATAAAGATCCTGCTGTTTTGCCCCGATATTTCCCTGAATGATAGCCCGAAGGTCATGCAGGATATCCGGCAGGTGTACCTCTGTCTCTTCAATCTTGACACTTCCGTTTTCTATACGGCTCATATCCAGCACATCATTGATCAGGCTTAACAGATGCTTGCCTGCCGTATTGATTTTTTTCAGGTATTCCAGTACGTGTTCCTGATTCTCAATATGGCTGACTGCAAGTGCCGTAAATCCGATGATGGCATTCATTGGTGTCCTGATATCATGGGACATATTATTTAAGAAAACGGTCTTTGCCTTGCTTGCGTGTTCTGCGGCAGCAAGGGCATTTCTAAGAGCTACATCCTGCTCCATTTCACGCTTCTTCTCCGCTGTCACATCTCTGTTGGCAAGCAGCACCGCATCGATGTTGCCATCTTTGTCACGCCGCTGTACAACGATCAGGGAAAGCATCCAGCTGCCGTCTATCCTTTGTACTGTCAGGGAAAGAGAAGATTTTCCCTCCAGCCTCTGCACAACCGTATCCATATCAAGGTATTCCAGATATAGCTTGCGATATGGTTTTGCAATATACTTTCTGACATACTCTTTCTGAACAGATTTCTGAAATCCATTGCCTCCCTCCAGAATCCCGGTCGTTTCCATGCCTTTAACGATTTCAACAGTCTGCGTACTCAGGTCTAACAGGGTAATTGAGGAATATGCACGACCGATAGCATTGATGATCCGCAGTCTCTTCTGTTCCCTTGCCAGTGCAGTCTTTTCTGATCTGCTCTTTCCCAGCATCTGAAGAAGATAGATCACAACAGCCACGAGAATGTAGATGCCGCATACAACATTTCTCTTCATGAATACCTGAGAAGCCGGAAAGAACATATAGATCGTATAATTCTCTGTTGCGTCCCGCTTTCCATACCAGACACCCTGATCCGCTTTCAATCTTACCACGTTATCTGAATCAGGGTCAAACTCGCCATTATAAAGCTGTTTGCATTCTTCCATCGATTTACCCAGCAGCTCATCCCGGTTACTGCTGACCACCTGGTCATCTTCGCATACGACTACGACACCATTCATTTCAAATGGAAAATCCGCAAAAAGCGAATCCAGTGACAGGTCACCGTATACTACACTCTTCGGATCTTTTTTCAGATAAGTGATCACGATTCCTGTCTCGTCCTTTCGTGCCACTGCTGCAAAATCGTAGATATTCCCGTCAACCGTCATCCGCGTTGCATAAGTTTTCTGCGGATAGTTTATAATATCACTGACATAAGTACTGTTTATCATGTCATCCCAAAGCTCCTTCGCATTTGTATCCTGCGAAGTCTTTACGATAACCTGCAGTTTTTCATCCAGCACCATAATGCCGCTTAACCTCTGTTCATCAGCATATGTAGCCAGTCTGGTTTCATCAACACTGCTTCTTTCTGCCAGATCTGAACTCAGTTCTGTAGATTTATCCAGAAGCCGTACAAGACTCTTGACCTGATCATTTGTCTGATATGCATCATATCGGCTGATCCGCAGCTTGGTAAAAGAAATCGTTTCTTCCAGCGCATTCCTTAAGTTCCTCCGGTCACTGGTCTGAAAGAAAACAAACAAAAGTACACCCATCAGGATCAGTGCACCGGAAAGTAACAGACTGAAACTTCTGTATATCTTTTTATTTCTCATCAGACTGTCCTCCCCATACGGTTTTTTCCGGATCAAGACCATACTTCTGCGCAATTTCTCCTATGGTTCCATCCTGCTTCATTTCTTCGAGGACTCCGTTCAGGTTCTCTGCCAGTTCTTTATGGGTTCCTTTGGCAAATGCCACACCCAGTTCTGACACATATGGGCTTTCTTCCAACATTCTGTAGGCATCTGTGCCATTGTTTGTCAGTTTGCTGATCAGAGCCTCATGTCCGGCGATTGCATCCACATATCCCTTACGCAGCACCGCAAATAACTCTCCTGTCGTAGAAAAGCTGTTGACCTGCCGTACTTCTGGAAGGTCTGAATCCACTATATGCAGGAAAAGATTTTCCGCTTTCGTGGTAGCCTGTACGCCCACCCTTTTGTTCTCCAGGTCAGCAAGTGTGTTGATGTCACTGTCAGTGCGCACTGCCACTACCTGACGGCTGTACATATACGGTCCCGCCCATTGATATTTGTCTTCTCTGTCTGTCATGGAATAGCAGCTCCAGATACAGTCAATGGTTCCGTCTGTGAGATATTCATCCTTATCTTCCCATGAAATGATCTGAAATTCCGGTTCATATCCAAGCTTCGCAAATGCTTTTTCTGCAAGTTCTATATCAACTCCCGCATATTCCCCGTTGATGTCCAGATAGCTGTATGGTTCAAATTTATCAATACCGACTTTGATGGTTTC
>CAVCYJ010000304.1:0-3007 GCA_963605995.1 Holdemanella biformis
ATGAAATATTTGGAAAAATAACTCAGATGATTAAATCCACATAACATGGCGATTTCCGTGATGCTTTTTTTGGTAGTGCACAGAAGCTGGCAACTGATCTTCAGCCTGTATGCATTCAGAAAATCAACAGGTGACTGCTGCATATAATGCCTGAAAATCTGACAGCACTTGCTGCGTCCGATGTGTCCGGCAGCAGCGATATCACTGAGGGATATTTTTTCAGGATAATGCTGATAAATGAAAGATACCATGTCTTTTTGGATTACCAGATCCTGATTGGGTTCTTTGGTATGGTCGGAGGCTGTCAGCAATCCATCCTGTATCAGCAGCCCCCAAAGTTGCATCATAATACCGGCTGCCTGCAGCTCGTAAGCAGGAGAAGCGTGGTTTTTCAGTTCAACAACTTTCTGTAATTCTTTGGCGATTTTTCTGCCGCTTGAATTTTCGGTGTAAAAATGCAGATACTCCAGAGCACTGTTTTCGAGAAAGGGCGTAAAATATTGCTCATACAGGAGCTGGTTACCGGAAAATAAAGAAGGATGAAACAGGATGCAGACGAAATAACAGTCCTGTTGTTCATAGGAATATCCGTAATGCATTTGTCTTGCGTTGATCATCAGGGAGTCGCCCTCATTCAGGACAATTCTTTTTCCATTCACATAATATCTCATTGTTCCGCTGATAATATAAATCCATTCAATATCATCGTGCCAGTGGCAGAGAGCGCACATATCATAATAAGCAGAGAGCGGAGCTACTCTGATATACAGAGGGATCCCGGCATTATCATATGGGATAACTTCGGAGGAATCCGGCATAATTTCAGTCTTTATTAAATCCAAGAATCTTCACCTCGCGTACGATTTTTATAAAAAACAGAGACAATTCTGATAGAATTCCATATCTGAGAATACTATAATTATAGCATCTGCAGAAGTAAAAAATCAATCAGAGGGACTTATGAAATCAGAAAAAAGAATTTTTTACAGAAAGTTATGGGGACTGGTATTTCCGATCGCGATCCAGAACCTGATGACCGCTCTGGTCAGTGCATCAGATGCTTTTATGCTGGGATTTGTCAGTCAGACATCCCTGTCGGCAGTTTCGCTTGCGACGCAGGTTCAGTTCGTACATAATCTGTTCATGCTGGCACTTACGATAGGTGCAACGACTCTGGCGGCGCAGTACTGGGGCAAGGGGGATACAGATTCCGTAGAGGAGATCCTGGCGATTGTTCTTAAGATTTCCATGGCTGTATCGTTTGTATTTTTTGCAGCTGCAATGTTTTTGCCCGGAAGTCTTATGAGAATTTTTACAAATGATCCGGAACTGATCTGTGCAGGAATCCCTTATCTCAGGATCGTAAGTGCATCATATCTGTTTCTGGGATTTTCGCAGATCTATCTCTGCATTATGAAAAACAGTGGAAGAACAGCAAGAAGTACGGTGTATGGTTCGGCGGCAGTAGTGATAAATATTGCACTCAATGCAGTGTTCATCTTTGGGCTGGCTGGCTTTCCGGCTATGGGAATTGCGGGAGCAGCGCTGGCGACAACTATTTCCAGGGCCATCGAATTTCTGCTGACATTTTATGAAAATACAAAACGTTCTCTGGTTTGTATACGCATCAAATATATCCGTCACAGTTCCCTGAAGTTAAGAAAGGACTTCTGGCATTATACGGCACCGGTTATGGGAAACGAGCTGGTATGGGGATGCGGCTTTACCATGTTTTCGGTTATTATGGGCCATCTGGGGAGTGATGCGGTAGCTGCCAATTCTGTGGCGAATATTCTGAAGAATATTATTGCGTGTGTATGCAACGGAATTGGAACAGGAGCAGGGATCATAGTCGGAAATGAACTTGGAAAAGGAAAGCTGGAACAAGCCAGAGAATATGGTGACAGGCTTTTTAGATTGGCGGTATTTACAGGAGCAGTTTCAGGAAGTATACTTCTGGCGGTGAGTCCGGTTTTGCAGATATTTACAGGCAGTCTCAGCGCACAGGCACATTTCTATCTGAAAAATATGATGTATATCTGTACCTATTATATGGTAGGAAAATCAGTAAATGCCACGGTGATCGCCGGTGTATTCTGTGCAGGCGGAGATACAACATTCGGACTGAAATGTGACGCTGTGACAATGTGGGTGGTATTGATACCTGTGGGTATGTTCGCGGCATTCATATGGAAGCTTCCGGTTATGGCTGTCTATTTTATCATCAGTATGGATGAAGTGATCAAGCTTCCGGCAGTATATGCGCATTACAGGAAATACAGGTGGGTCAGAAACCTGACAGAAAAATGAATGGTTAAAAAGGAAAGGAGATACAACAATGAATCAGAGAGAAAGAATGTTAAGCGGACTTCCGTACAAAGCATGGTTAGACGAACTGGAAGAGGACAGACAGGCATGCAAGCAGAAAATTTATGATTTCAATCAGCTTCCGCCAGTCAGACAGAGCAAAGAAGCACCGCAGATGATCAAAAATATTTTTGGAAAAACAGGTGAGAATGTCTGGGTGGAAGCCCCGTTTCACTGTGATTATGGATGGAACATTGAGGTGGGCGAGAATTTCTATTCCAATTATAATCTTACAATCCTTGATGTAGGCAAAGTAACACTTGGAAAAAACGTCCAGATCGCACCAAACGTTTCTATCTACACAGCAGGTCATCCGGTACACCCGGACAGCCGTAATTCGGGATATGAATACGGAATTCCGGTTACTGTTGGCGATAATGTATGGATAGGCGGAAATACAGTAATCCTCCCGGGAGTTACCATTGGAAATAATGTAGTGATCGGTGCGGGAAGTGTGGTATCCAGAGATATCCCGGATAATATGATCGCAGTCGGAAATCCATGTAAAGTAATTCGTGAGATTACAGACGAAGACAGGATCTACTACTTTAAGAAGCAGAAATTCGATGACGAAGCATGGGAAGAAGTAAAGAGTAAAAACAAATAAAAGGAATTGGCAGAGCTGCTGTATAAGAAAAAA
>CAVCYJ010000305.1:0-3005 GCA_963605995.1 Holdemanella biformis
CAAACAGAATTTTGGATATGTTTCCGCATACGGTTGACATCCATAATGGTGTCTCGTTCCACGTCGAAACAATTTGCAAACTTTCCCGTAAATAGGCGGTTTTACAGGTTTGAAACTGTAAAGTTCAGTCTGTTTGCCGACATAATTTAACGGCTTTTTCTGTTCTGATATTTAAATTTGTTGTTGCCATGCAGAACACCTCCATTCAATAACAGTATATGCGCAAATGTACCGATTATCAATACGCTGTCATTATATTGTGAAGCTAAAATAAATCGAAGTCTTTCTGCGTAGAGATTTCTTTATACCCCTTGTAATCATCATTTTCGCTCTCAGCGTATATATCGTTCATCATGCCGATGGTCAGTAAGTCGAGATCCCGGATGGAGATGCCGAGCTGTACGCAGCGGAGCAATTGCCTATAGCCAGGCAATACCTATGCCGTGGGTGTTTGCTGAGGGAAACCCTTTTTCTACACCGACCGGAAATTATGATTCCATATATTCGATTCAAGAAAATGGAATATGTTTTATCAGTGTTTTCCTCAATTTTGAGCGGTGCATTGATTTTCTGGTACGGATGATTGATAGGTACGGCGATGAAGTCCTCCGGGAGTTGGAGGAAGAAAACACACAGGATGATTTTGACAGGTTCTGACCTGGTGAAATGTGGTGACAGGAGAAAAGGAAAAAGTTATAATTGTTTTATGAAACAGGAATTTGGAGAGGACTCAACCCGAAGTAGAGTCCCATCAAAGAGCTGATTTCGGACATATCAACCATTGGTTCCTGTTAAAAATCGTCATACAATGATATAGTCGATGCAAGAAAGGAGATGCTTCTCATGGAACAGGAGAAAATAGGAAAGTTCATTGCTTCATGTCGGAAGGAGCTGGGATTCACACAAGCCGTTCTTGCAGGGAAACTTGGCATCACAGACCGCGCCGTATCAAAATGGGAGACTGGACGGAGTCTGCCAGATGCAGCTATAATGCCAGAACTATGTGATCTGCTAAAAATAAACCTAAGCGAGCTTTTCAGTGGGGAGCGAATCGCTATGGAAAACTATAAGGAAACTTCGGATGCTCTGCTTTTGGAGATGAAGAAACAGGAGGAATATTCAAACAAACAGATTCTTAAACTGGAGAAGTTCCTTAGCTTAATGACATGTGTTGTATCTCTCACAATGATATTTGTCGGATGTTATCTAGCAAAAGAACATCTTATCCTCGGTGTCACTTTGATAGCATTTGGATTAGCGGTAGCTTTTGTGGCTTGTTTTGTAGCATTGAAAATCGAACACGATACTGGATACTACGAATGCCCTGTATGCAAAAAAAGATATGTACCAACGATGAAAGCTGTTGTTATGGCCTGTCATATCGGCACGTCAAGAAGGATGAAATGTCCGTACTGCGGGAACAAATCGTATCATAAAAAGGTTCTTACAAAGTAATTACAACTTCCGGTTTTGAGATTGTTTCAATCAGGCATACCGGTATAAACAAAGTGTTACAGGGGCATGGCCAATCTATTGATGGATGGTCATGTCCCTGTGTGTTATGGTTATAAAAGAACAGATAGAACAACAAAGAAACCGGAGGTCAAAATGGAGAAACATTTTAAAGATTTAAAAGATTTTATCGGAACACATTTCATTTATACTTACGATAACGGCTGGGAATATGAATGGTATGCCAAAAACGAGAATACCGTAGATTATCGTATCCATGGTGGAATGGTTGCCGGACGATGGGTAACAGACCAGAAAGCTGAGATCGTAAAGCTTACAGACGGAGTGTTTAAAATCACATGGACAGAGCCGACAGGCACAGATGTGGCACTTGATTTTATGCCGAATGAAGGAAAGCTTCACGGATGCATTTTCTTCCCGAAGTGGGTACATGAACATCCGGAGATTACAGTATGCTATCAGAATGAGCATATCAGTAAAATGGTTGAAGCCAGAGAAAAATATGAGACATATCCAAAATATATTGTGCCTGAATTTGCTACGATTACCTATATGGGAGATGCAGGAATCGACAACGAGGATGTAATCTGCGAAGCACCTTATCCAGGCATGACAGATGATATCCGTGCCGGAAAATATTATGACAATAATTATAAAAGAATAAAGAAAGCTTAAAGCACTAAGTACATAGAAAAGTAAGACATGTAAGGTTAATAGTAACCCTGCATGTCTTTTTTAAACTTTGGAATGCCAAAATTGCTGATGATAGCAGGAGATTAGTATGAATTGGCGGAAAGATGAATATGATGCCCCTTTCCGGATATTTCCCCGGATTCCCGCATATGCTTTAATTCTTTCATAAGAGCAGACCGGTCAACACCAAGATGCTCTGCAAGATCTGAAAATGGGATCGGCAGAGTAAGATCAGTTGAATTTTGAAGCTGGCTTTCCTTTTGAAAATATAAGAGTATTTTATCATGAAGTGAGTTTTGTCTGACGGCAAAACCGAGCTCCAGCAGGTCGTGTATGGAATTTTCAAAAAGCAGTGCAGAAGCGTCCGGCTTGAGGGATAGCAGTTTGGGGAGAGATTCCTTCTTAAATTTCACAATTTTGGAATCATATTTCACATAGAAATAACTGATTCCATTATTGACATATGGAAGAGCACTGGTAATAAAAAATGTTCCGGGTCGAAAGAGCTGTATGATATGGCGGTTGGCATTTGCGTTTTCGGTGCACAGATAAACCATACCTGAAAGCACATAGCAGAATTCCTCGCATTCTGGTTTAACATACAGAATCGTATCTTTTTTAATTGGATTTATTTCAATATTGAAATAAGCTGATAACTCATTGATCTCTTTTAAACTTATTTGATGTGGCATATATAGACAGTCTCCTGATAAAAAAACGTAACTGTTCAGTATCTTCACAATTACGAGTCAAAATCCAGTCAAGCGGATATTCGCAATCCGCTTCGCTACGTGGCTCTACACCGAATAACTGCTCCGCAGTTTATCAGGAGTGGCCTG
>CAVCYJ010000306.1:0-2994 GCA_963605995.1 Holdemanella biformis
AAAATTTAACAGAAGGAGATGAATCTATGAGGAAAAAAGAGCTTTTCGGAAGAAAAAGAAAAGCAGGCCGACTTGTTGGTCTGGCAGTAACGCTCGCTTTGGCAGTCAGCCTTTTAAGTGGCTGCGGGCAGGGCAAAGAACGACTGACATTCGGTACCGGCGGTACGGCAGGTACGTATTATTCCTATGGAGGTGTACTCGCACAGTACATTACAAATAATACAGATACCAAGGTTACTGCTGTTTCCACAGGTGGATCGAAGGCCAACCTGCAGTCTATTCAGGATGGGGATTTCCAGCTGGGCTTTGTACAGTCAGACGTAATGGCATATGCGTGGAATGGTGTAAGAGCCTTTGAACAGGACGGAGCCACACATGATTTCCGAACCCTGGGAGGTCTTTATGCGGAGACCGTTCAGTTGTTTACCATGGATCCTGATATCAAATCCGTAGAGGATCTCAAAGGCAGGAGCGTATCTATCGGTGCGGCCAACTCGGGTGTATATTTCAATGCACTGGATGTCCTGAATGCAGTAGGTATCACTATTGATGACATCCATCCGCAGTATCTGTCATTTGAGGACAGTAAGGAATCAATGAAGGATGGAAAAATCGATGCGGCCTTTGTTGTTGCCGGGGCACCTACAACGGCGATCACAGAGCTTGCAACGACCAACGGAGTATATCTGATCAATATTGATGGTGATGTCCGCGATACGATCCTGGATGACTGTCCGTATTATACCAGCTACCAGATTCCGGCAGGCACATATCCGGGACAGGATGAACCGGTGGAAACAATCACAGTTAAGGCAACGATCATCGTATCTGAATCTCTGGACGATGATGTTGTTTATGATATGACGGCTGCTATTTTTGATCATGCAGAGGATATTGCGTCTGAGAATGCAAAGGGAGAGGAGCTTTCCCTGGAGAATGCCACTACAGGTATGACAATACCGTTCCATGAAGGTGCTGCACGTTACTATGCAGAGCATGGAATCACAGTTGACACGAAAGGGGAATAGTCGGTATGAAAGAAAATAACAGTAAAAAAGTAAATACATCCCCGGCGGGACAGGCTGATTCTGTAAATGAAACCGATGTAGATGCGGTTATGAAAAAATACGACCGTGAGTCAAATATCCGTATCTGGACCGGCAAATACAAGCTGGTGATTCGCGGAATCCTGATCGCTTTTTCATTATGGTGTATTTATGTGACACTTTTTGCAACATTCCTGGAAGAAATCCGACTGACTTCGTTCCTCGGACTGATCGTTCTGATCGGATTTCTCACCTATCCTGCGAAGAAGGGTGATATCAGAGAGAATTATATGCCGATAGGCGATATTATCTTTATGCTGCTTGGTACAGGCGCTTTTCTGTATTTCACTTTTAATGCGAATAAGATCATCAATCAGGGAACCAGGTTTGAAGCTTATCAGATTGTCATCGGTATTGTCGGTATCCTGGCACTGGTTGAGCTTACCAGACGATGCGTGGGTCTTCCGATCCTGATCGTGGCGGGATTTTTCCTGATCTATGCACTGACGGTGGGACTTACCAATCCGGAGTTCTTTGGAAGAGTGAAGTTCCTGGTGCGAAATCTCTTTTATACGAAAGAGGGAATTTTTTCCACACCGGTTAATGTATGCTCCAAGTACATTGTTGTATTTATTATCTTCGGTGCATTTCTGGAGAGAACGGGAATCTCGAATTTCTTTATCCAGCTTGCAAACTGTGTTGCCGGAAAATATGCAGGTGGTCCTGCGAAGGTAGCAGTTATCAGTTCCGCTCTGTGCGGAATGGTTTCCGGTTCTTCTGTAGGTAATACGGTTACAACAGGTTCCGTTACGATCCCTATGATGAAGGAAACCGGATATAAGGCTGAATTTGCCGGTGCTGTAGAGGCTGCTTCTTCTACTGGTGGACAGATCATGCCGCCGATCATGGGAGCCGCAGCATTCCTGATGGCAGACTTTGTGGGTGTGCCGTATTCTCAGATCATCGTCAGAGCGATTCTGCCGGCATTTTTGTATTTTACGGGAATCTTTATCGCTGTTCATCTGGAAGCAAAGAAACTGGGACTCTCCGGTATTCCGAAGGAAGAACTGCCGGTATTTAAGCTTCTGATCCGTAAGATTTATCTCTTATTGCCGTTAGTAATGCTGGTTATCTGGGTTTCCGGAAACTATATGACCATGCAGAAGGCTGCAAGCTATGCGATCGTTCTTTCTATTATTGTCAGTCTGTTTGACAAAGAGAACAGAATCAGTGTTACCAAATGCCTGGATGCTCTGGAAGCGGGTGGCAGAGGTGTTATTTCCGTAGCGGTAGCCTGCGGTGTTGCCGGTATCATTTCAGGTTCCATCACTATGACAGGTCTTGCAAATGACCTGATCAACGGAATCATTGGCGTTGCAAACGGAAGACTGATCATTGCACTTCTGCTGACAATGCTTTGCTGTATCGTACTTGGTATGGGTGTTCCGACAACTGCGAACTACTGTATTATGGCGGCAACCTGCGCACCGATCCTGGTACGTATGGGAGTACCGACCCTGGCAGCTCATTTCTTCGTATTTTACTTCGGTATTGTAGCAGATATTACTCCGCCGGTAGCGCTTGCTGCCTATGCAGGTTCTGCGATCGCCAAGTCGAATCCGATGAAAACAGCGTTTACGGCTTCCAAGCTTGCGGTTGCTGTATTTATCGTACCGTATGTATTTTGCTTTAACCCGGTTATGTTGTTGATCGATACAACTCCTCTCAGTGTTGTGCAGATATTTATCACATCACTGATCGGTGTGTTCGGGCTTTCCGCAGCACTGGAAGGCTTCCTGTTTACAAGGATGTCTGTGATTGTGCGTATTATGCTGGCTGCCGGAGGATTAATGCTTATCGATCCGAGACTTCTGACAGATATCGTGGGAATCCTTCTTATCGCGGCAGGCTGCGCATGGCAGAAAATGCAGCAGAAGAAGGCTGTAGC
>CAVCYJ010000307.1:0-2980 GCA_963605995.1 Holdemanella biformis
TAAGAAATTTAAACGCGAGATTGCTCAAGAAATCAACTTGTTGGTACACTAGTGTCTTTCGGCTTTGTTTTTGGCTTAACTTTTCATATTCGTTGTACGAGGCAATCATATGATTGTAATCTTACAGAATAAACAGGTTTATCTTAATATTTGTTAAGATAGCAAAAAATCCTCCGATACTCTCCCTTAATATCTGTGTAAGTATCGAAAAACTTCCCGTTAATTCATCGTCAAAAAGCGTACCTTATGACACCATTACCCATATCTTTTTTGGCGCCCGAAAAGGTGACAAAATCAGCAAAAATCACCAGAAAATCAACATATCCACTTGAAAATGTATATCATTTATGTTAAGTTGATATTGAATTTAAAAACTGTCATAAGGTACACCTATTGACAGTTTATTTTTTTTCTTTTTTAATTTCATTTTTACTTTACAGCCCATTTCTATATTCCCGCACTCGCCGGTAAAAAGTAGACTCACTTATATCACAGACTTCCAGGACTTCTCTGAGTGAAATCCTCTTCTGCTCCCATTTTTGTATCAGTTTTATGAAATTTTCCGGCAGAGCTTTCACGGGCCTTCCGAAATGAACACCCCTGGATTTCGCTGCTTCAATTCCCTCAGCCTGTCGTTTTCTGATATTTTCCCGTTCACTTTGCGCTACAAAAGAGAGAATCTGAAGGACCAGATCTGCAATAAATGTTCCCATCAGATCTTTTCCCTGTCTGGTGTCAAGCATCGGCATATCCAGTACACAGATATCAATTCCTTTTTCCTGTGTTAATATTCGCCATTGTTCCTGAATTTCCTTGTAATTTCGTCCCAGTCGGTCGATGCTCAAAACGTAGAGCAGATCTCCTTTCTTCATTCTCCGAACCATATTTTTATAATTGGGCCGGTCAAAATCCTTACCGGATTGCTTATCCATGTAAATATTATTTTGCGGTATTTTCTTGTTCCGGAATGCAAGCAACTGCCTGTTTTCGTTTTGCGATTAATAGACTAATCTCCAAAAAAGCTAGACCAGCTATGTTATTTATTTCGTTTTTATAAATACTTTCTTCCCCGAAAAAGCGATTCCCAGTTTCAGGATATTTACGATATTTTCCTCCTCCATTTCTTGGTCATAACGTTTTTCATCAATCTGTCCCAATGCCTTTTCTGCCATTTTTTCGAGTGCTTCTGAACTCAGATCATTTTTCCACTTCAGTTCCATGAGAATTCCCGGATACTTTTTTTCTCTGGGAATAAAACCGATATCATATCTTCCATCTCCGGATTCCCTGTTTGATCTTATCCTGTACTGATTGTCCATCAATGCGATCAGCCCCAATATCAGACCATGATAAAAACCTTCTGCTCCTGCATCATAAAAACTGATGGAACGATCCATGTATTCTGCGATCGCTTTCTGAAGTTTTTTTGGATCATTGGCATAAAGACTCTCTGCTATTTTATTTGCAGTTGTACGACTGACAGCTCCGGTCTGCAGCATATGTGACAGGATCTCACTCTTATATACTGCCGCAATTTCTCTGTTTGGAATGGATACCTCACATAAATAGGTTCCGTCATCCTGTAACTCCTTCTCAGGTGCTTTCAGATATCCGGCGACCAGCAGCAGACTGTAAATACTGGCAGGATCTTCTGCAAGTGACCGATAAACTACATTCTGGTCAATCCTTCCGATAACTTTCTCTCCCTGTAAGAGCGCATATAAGTTCTCGGTAATATCCTCCGTTGCAGCCTCCAGAACATCCTCAAGTATCTCATTTTTCCCTGTATTTACCCAATATGCCTGTGGAATGCACCCTCTGGAAATATAATTGATCACGGACCATGGATTATAAATTTCTCTGTTTCCAAAAACGTACCCGTCATACCAGTTTTTCAGTTCCTCATATTTCTCTGTAATTCCATAATACTCCAGCATTTCTTTTACCTCTTCCTCTGTAAAGCCAAAATAGCTGTCGTATGCTTCATCCATCACAGAATTTACAGACAAATTATTTAATCCGCTGAAAATACTCTCCTGGGCGATCCTGAGGATTCCGGTAAGAAATCCATAAGAAAGATTTCTGTTGTCCTTAAATGCCCCCGAAAAGAAATTCCTCATAAATCCAATGATTTCGTCATAGAAATCTTTCGCATAGCCTTCCTGGATCGGGGTATCGTATTCATCAATAATAATGATCGGCGCTTTGCCATAATGTTCGTTAAGCATTCTGGATAAATTCTCCAGTGCAGCCGTCAGCTCAACTTCTGTTGCTGTCCCGCTTATAATTTTGGAAAAATACTGTTTTTCATAGACCTGAAGCCGGTCACTTTCAGACAGCTCCCGATGTCTTCCATATTCCGCCTGCAAAAGACTTCCGATCTTATTTAACGTAGCGTCCCAGGAATCAAATTTTACGTCCTTAAAGGTCAGAAAAATCACCGGATATTTTCCCTGATGCGACCGATATTCAGCGCCACACTCCCAGATATTTTTATCATAAAAGAAACTTCCCGTATCTTCCTCTGATATCTCGAAAAATACCCGCAGCATATCCATATTTAAAGTCTTTCCAAACCGTCGCGGTCTGGTAAATAAAGATACCAGAGGCTTCTGATCCAGAAACTCCCTGATCAGCAGCGTCTTATCTACATAATAATATTCTGACTGTGCACGAACATAATCTGAAATTCCTACAGGAAGAGGTTTTCGTTCATTTGTAATATTCTTCTTTATATATTTCCCAGATGAAACCCTTCCGTCTGCCGGCCTCACCGCATCATCGGGGATCTGCCAGCTTCTTCCATTCTTCACAGCTCCCGGTATCTTTCCACTTTTACAGAAAGCCGTCACTGTACGTTCTGTTACATTCCATTTTTCAGCTACTTCCCTGCATGTTTTCATCGTTTTCATCCCTTTCTGTACTAATGTACTCTCGGAATCTTTTTGTGCTTGATTTTGTGAGCAGATTTTTTGTCAGT
>CAVCYJ010000308.1:0-2979 GCA_963605995.1 Holdemanella biformis
GGTAAGCGATGAATAATACACCGTCTACCATATTTCAAATTTTGTAAATTCCGTCTCCCTCTGTTACACTTGTGGCAGGGGGATTCTCTTTTCCGGAACATTCGTTTCAACATCGATGAGTCCGGTACAGTGTTCCTGAATAAATTCGCTCCACGGCATGAGCTGTTCTATACCTGCGGACGAATTCTTTTGATCCGGCATATACAGCAGCACCGTATAGAGGTACTGGAAAACATTCAGTTTGTTCGCTTTTGCAGTCTCGACAATGCTGTACATGACTGCACTTGCCCCAGCTCCAGCTGCTGAAGTATGGAACAGGAAAGCCTTGCGCCCGATCGCATAGCTTTTTGCCATTCGCTCGGCACGGTTGTTAGAGATCTCACATCTGCCATCCAGCAGATAATTCATCAGAGTTTCATGGTGGTTTTGGGCATACTTCACCGCTTTCCCAAGCTTGCTTCCGCCAGTTGGATGAAGGGTATCAAGCCAGCTCCAGAACTGTTCCCATATCGGGCATTCTGTCTCTGACCGTTTCGCTTTTCGCGTGTCTGCATCCAGATCCTTCATGGTTTTCTCCAGATAGAATAACTTGTTGCAGTACATAAGGCCGATCTCCGCCGGATTCAGTTCCTTTTGTTCTTCCTCACCGGGAATTTCGATATCTTCGATGGCTACATCGGAATTGATATCTAAAAGCCGGAGCTTTTTTCTCCGGCCTGCCGGAACCGCCTCGAAGAACTTCCGCCTTGCATGTGCCAGGCAGCATACCAATACGACATCATCCAGTTTATTGTAACCCTGGTATCCATCGCATTGTACCATGCCATGAAATCCATCCAGGAAACTGTTGGCACAGTTTCCCTTCCTGCTGGGCTGATAGTCATAAAGCACGATGGCTTCTTTCCCATCATTTCCTGTTGTATACAGCCACATATACGATATCTGCTCCGCGCTGCGGTCCTTTTCCCGCAGCACTTGGCAGATGGTTTCATCGGCATGAACCAAGTTCCTTTGTAAAAGATGCTGATGCAGGCTTTCGTAGATGGGATAGAAATAATTCTCAGCCGCATAAATAACCCAGTTGGCCATCGTCTCCCTGGGCAGGGTAAAGCCAAGCTCTTTCATCAGGTATTCCTGCCGGTAGTATGGAAGCGCCAGTCCAACCTTTTCCAAAATGATGTATGCAACAATACTCGGAGATGCCGGGCTGTGAGGAATTAATGAATCCGGCACCTTTGATTCCTGAAAGGTCCCGTCTCCATCCTTTTTGCACACGGGACAGATCCACTTTTCCTGATAGTAATGGATCCGCTCTACCCTGGCAGGTGTGATCCGCAACTCTTCCCGGACGTAAGTTTCGCCTATGCGTTTCATCTGGGAATTACAGTAGGGACACTTCTGCTCCTGCTCTGACAGGGGAATCACAACCTTGTGTATGGGCAGATTTCCATACTGGTCTTCGCGTGTCGCTTTCGTTTTCCTTGCCGTTCGTCTATGACTCTTTACCGTGATTGTTGTAGATTCTTCGTCTTCACCGGATTCAGATTTTTTCTTCGTCTTTTCACTGCTGGTTCCGAAAAGCTTTCGTTGGAATTCATTCACAGTTTCCTGAAGTCCGGCAATCTTTTCCGCCATCATTTCAACGGTTTCCCGTAATGCCCTGATCGTTTCTGTCTGCTCTGCAAGACGTTCATTCTGTATCTGGATCATCTGATCCTTCTGCGCAAGCTGGCTCCGAAGAAATGTCATTTGATCTTCCCGGTTCACTGTGAGGTCCTCCTTCTTTTCTGATGTACTTATCGTACCAGATAAGGGAAAATCCCGCAAATTTCGGGCAGGAAGAGCACCGGCATTTTGACGAAATCCGAATGTGGATATCTTACCATTTTTCCAGTCAAAACCGATGCTTTATGATTATAATCCAAGAAGTTATCCACCTTGTTCCATGATGTAAATGCAAAAATTCCAAATCACTTTTCGATGTTTTCCGGCTTGTGGATAACCCATTTTTATTCCGGATTTTTTGGCAGAAAATCTTTTTTAAATTCTACATATTGCACAACTCAGAAGTCCCTGTTTTTTGCTGCCTGGATTGCTTTGGGCTGCTCAATGGACAGACCTTCCATCAGCCAGCGGAATTGCTGTCTGGTCAGCGGACGGACTTCTGAGGAATTACGTGGCCATTGAAATCTTCCATTGTCCAGACGCTTTTGTAAAAGCAAAAAGCCATCATGGTCAAAATACAGCGCTTTCAAAGTATTGGTTTTCCGCCCACAGAACAAAAACACCGCATTGGCAAACGGATCCATCTGGAAATCATCCCGGATAATGGCCATAAGACCATCAAAAGACTTCCGCATATCCGTCCGGCCGGTCACGATATAGATTTTTTGCACTCTGGACAGATCGCCTATCATAGCTGCTGCAGAGCCGATATCGTATGGAAGATCAGGTCTCTGCCTGCCGTGTTCTGTATTTCCAAAACACAGCCTTTTACTGTGAGTGTAATTGCGGGGTGAGTCTCTGGTTTAGGGTAAACCTTAGATTTCCATTCCGGCATATCCGCCGTAGACAAATCTGAATCATGACTTACAGACACCGGAACGATTTCATGCACTTCACCAACGTGATGTGATGCGTGTGCTGGGATGTCACACGATTTCTTTCTAAGATTTTTGACGGCGCTGTAAAATGTATTTGGCGAAATACCTTGCTGTTCACACCAGGCTCTGTCAGACAGACCGCTGTTGCGACAGGTCTGGATCAACTCCATCCATTCCGCGCCATTTCTACGTTTGTTTTGCATTGTGAATCCTCCTGAGAATGTTTACACAGCAATCGACTGTCATAAGTCAGAAAAAGTTGATTGATGCGAATGCATCGGTGATTTAACACAGAAGAAACAGCCTTTTACTGTTGTTTATTGCATTATCTCATATCAGGAGGAGCTTGTGGAACGGTGTGTTATTCATCGCTTAC
>CAVCYJ010000309.1:0-2961 GCA_963605995.1 Holdemanella biformis
CGAGACATACAAGCCAAAATTCCATTGCCGCAGGCAATCTGGAATGAATTTTGGCCATGTTACTGAAAACGGAGTGAACAGTAACTTGCTATTTTTCTTTATAAACTATAACTTTAATGTATGATATTATCATAAATATCACTTTGTAATTATTTTTTTGCATATCTGTTTCTGCAGAATGTCTAATATATATTGCTAATTTTATAATATCAGGAAAGGTTTTATGAAAAATGGAGAATCTTGTTTTTTGTCTTAATGCTACAATCCCTATCTTTCTCACTTTGATGATGGGACTTTTTTTCCGGAAGATCGGGCTGTTTGACGATGTTTTTGTCAGTCGTCTCAATAAGTTTGTATTTAATGCGGCTCTGCCGGCGCTTTTGTTTCTGGATATTGCCAAATCAGATTTTTACAGTGTATGGAACACGAAATTTGTGCTGTTTTGTTTCTTTGTCACACTGATCAGCATCGGAATTTCCACCGGATTTTCGTATCTGCTCAAGCCGCGTGATATTCAGGGAGAATTTATCCAGGCTTCTTACCGCAGCAGTGCCGCGATACTCGGGATCGCTATTATCCAAAACCTCTATGGAAATGCGGGAATGGCTCCGCTTATGATCATTGGAAGTGTACCGCTTTACAATGTAATGGCAGTTACAACCCTGTCTTTGTTCGCACCGGGCGGCGGTAAGCTCAATACCGCCAAACTTGTCAGAACTCTGAAAGGAATTGCCACAAATCCTATTATCCTCGGTATCCTGGCAGGTATGATATGGTCGGTACTGCATCTGCCGATGCCGACGATCCTTGATAATGCAGTAAACAATCTTGGCAAAACCGCTACTCCCCTCGGGCTGATGGCCATGGGCGGTGCGCTGAAATTCGGCAAAGCGTTCTCCAGGCCGAAGCCTTTGATCGCCTGTACTTTTCTGAAGCTCATCGGATATGAGGCAGTATTCCTTCCATTGGCTGTATTGCTGGGATTTTCCAATGATATGCTGGTCGCGATCATCATCATGCTGGGTTCTGCCACCACTGTAAGCTGCTATATCATGGCCAGGAATATGGGCTATGACGGAAATTTTACTTCCGGTGTGGTTATGAGCACTACTCTTTTAAGTTCATTCACAATGACGATCTGGCTTTATATATGCAAAAGCCTGGGACTGATCTGATCCTGATATTTTCCATGTCTTTCAGCTAAAACTGAAGACATGGAAAATATCTCTTCATAGTCCCAGGCTTCTTTTTATTCATTCACTTATATCAGTCTTCCTGCACTCATGCAAACAGCACAGCGGCTGCCTTTATCAGGTTCCCGGTATCCTTTGTGCCCGCCGTTTCATATACAGAATGCATTGCAAGCTGAGCCAGTCCGATATCTACCGTATTCATCGGAACCTGTGTGTTGGAGATATTTCCCAGTGTTGATCCACCGGCCATATCTGAACGGTTGACGAAGGTCTGATATGGTACTTTTGCCTTATCGCAGATATCTTTGAACATTGCAGCGGAAATACCGTCTGTGCAGTATTTCTGGTTTGCATTGTATTTGATCACGATCCCGCCGTTTAATACCGGACGGTTGATGGGGTCTGTCTTGTCTGTATGATTCGGATGGAGTGCATGAGCATTGTCGGCTGAAACCATAAAGCTGTCAGCCATAGTCATCAGATATTCTTCTTCGGTTCTTCCAAGTCCCATATTGATGCGTCTGAGCGTATCTTTAAGAAAAGTAGATGCCGCACCCTGCTTAGTCCCGCTTCCTATCTCCTCATTGTCCAGCACACAGTGTACTGCTATGCTCTCTTTGCGTTCTCCACGCAAAAATCCTTCCAGAGAAGCGAAAGCGCATTGAATATCATCCAGTCTCGGCGCGGAGATAAATTCCTCATCTGCCCCCCAGACAGTACCGGGAGTCCTGTCGTATAAGAACAGGTCATGTCCAAGGATATCTTTTTCTTCAATGCCGGCTTCTGCAGCCATAAGCTTCATGAAGCTTCCTTTACCGTCATAATCGCTGTAGAGAGGAAGCATATCTTTTTGCACATTGTATTTGTATCCGTCATTTACTTCCCGGTTCATGTGGATCGCAAGGTTCGGAATTACCAGCAGATCTTTATCCACAGAGACAAGCTTCTCCTGAATTTCTCCGTCTTTTCGGACGATCAGGCGTCCTGCCACAGATAATGGTCTGTCAAACCATGGAGCGAGAAGCATACCGCCGTAACGCTCTACATTCAGCTTGATATAAGCCTTCTCCACTTCCATTTCAGGATTCTCCTTGATCTTCAGCGCGGGAGAATCACTGTGGCTTGCCATGATATGAAATTTCCATGCCGGTTTTTGGGGAACACCAAAAGCTATGATTGCAGAATGATTTCTGGTCACATAGTAGTTTTCGCCTGGTTTCAGATGCCAGTGCTTCTCTTCTTTTAATTCTTTAAAGCCTTCTTTGCGCAGTTTCCTGCTCATTTCTTCTACTGCCTGAAATGCAGTCGGACTTTTCTGTATAAACTTCAGTAATTTCTCTGCTGTTTTCCTGTACATACTTCTCAGTCCTTGATGATCAGTGCCATAAATACCAGATCTGTATTTCCTGTATTGGCAAGACCATGACCGTGATTATCCGGTGTAAAAGTGATATCTCCCGCTTTTACCGGACGATACTGGCCGTTGTCATTGTATTCGCCCTGTCCCTGGATAATGTAGTAGGTTTCACTTTCATTGTGATGCTCGTGATAACCAAGGGAACATCCCGGTTCCAGAGTTACCTGTGCATAGAGACCGCATTTACCGTTTAACTGTTCTGCGTCAAGGATTTCTTTGATAATTACATGGCCATTTCCTCCAGCCATATGTTCTTCGCGTCTGATTTTCATATTCTTTTCCTCCTGTGTTGTTTTATGTACTCTCGGAGTCTTTCCTGCACTTGCTTTTATGGCCGATTTTCTGCCAGTT
>CAVCYJ010000310.1:0-2885 GCA_963605995.1 Holdemanella biformis
AATACAGACAGTTCTGCGAGGACAATCTCTGCGGAAATTATAACCTGGTTCCTGCATGTCCGCCTGCCTGTGGCACTGTTTCGGAAATGCATGAAAGGGCACTGAAATATGAGAAAGCACTGGTTCTCCAGACGGTTCTGAAAAACCCGCCGATGGATCCGGTTCTTTTTAAGCAGGCAAAGCATGCACAGAATATTCTGACGGAACAGCTTGCCAGATATATGCAGGAAACCGGAAAAGAAGATGTCCTGATCATGAGCGCAGGACCGTACAAAAATTGTTCCTGTATGTCCGCCTACAGTGTAGATGCCCAGAAAATGGCTGATGCTGTAGGCATGGTATGCTGGGCCGATGATTCAGATGTGAGATTCTTTACACAGATTCTGTTTCACAAAGACAGCCAATAATATGTTACTGATATAGGAAAGGATGAAAATACCACATGTGGAAAAAGAAAGTACTGTCTGTGATCATCGGAGGATTACTCACTATAGCCGCAGGAACATTCCTGCCCCAAAATATCATACAGGCTGCCGAATCAGATCAGCAGGCACAAGAGACATCTGATATGACACATCTGTCCTGGAACGATAAAGAAATCAACATTCCCGGATTAACCAGAAAATATAAGCTGATCGTGGTTAATGACCAGCATATTATCATTCCTGATGGAGATTATGCAGCAGAAAAAAATGAAGAAGTAAATCAACGTGCTGCATCTTTTTCTGACGCGAGCGGGAGAACTTCATCCGAAACCTGGTCTGAGACAGTAGATGCCATTAATAAAGAAAATCCGGATGGAGTGATCTTAAACGGAGACATGGTGGATTTCTTCTCGGAAGCCAACCTGAACTGTCTGATGACAGATCTGAAACGCATCGAAGCTCCAGTTCTGTATAACCGCGCAGATCACGATCTGGCAACATGGTATAGTGACACATATACCAAAAAAGAGGTCCGGCAAAAAGAGAAGGATGCCTGGTGCATGGAAGATGTGATGACTCAGGATTTTAATGAATTTCTGGTTGTCGGAATCAACAACAATACCAGTCAGCTGTCACAAAACGGTTTAAAAAAATTAAAGGAATTATGGAGAGAAGATAAACCAGTTATTCTTTTCGTACATGTTCCATTAAAATCTCAGATGGATGACGGCCTCAGTGATGCTTCCAGAGCCGCATGGCAGGATCGTGCCCTTTTATGGGGAAAGAACTGCTATTATGATCCAGACGAAACAACCCGGCAATTCCTGGATATGGTATTGGCAGAAGACAGCCCTGTAGTTGCTGTTATCGGAGCACATTTACACTTTGCATACGATGACCAGCTAACCGACAAAATCCCTCAGTATGTGCTGGATGCATCATACAAAGGAACAGCAACCAGGATAACGGTACAATAACAATCGTATGAATCACCTCGTCAGTTAAGGTGATTCATACGAAACGCTGTACCAGCCATATTTTTGTTATTTTTCAGCTATTCTATCTCACCTTTCTTCATCGTGCTTATGACGTTTATGATGCCTGTCCTCAGTTTTATGGTGATGCCCGTGCTTATGTTTCTCATTTCCGCAGACTTCACATCCAAGTTCAACCTTTCCCTGTGTATCCTCATCCCATGAACCATAAGATACCATCGGCGTATCTTTCATAATGCACAGGCTGATCGTCTGGTAAAGAATGATTCCACCCATTTTGGCTCTGTATACAAACAGCTCCCGACCAAAATAGTCGCAGATTTTTCCCAGCACTTCGCCTTCTTTAAAAGTCTCTCCCGGCTGCTTCGCCGGATACCAGCAGCCAGATACCGGAGCATCCTCATAAATTACAGGGCTTACCTCTACCGGTGGGTTACCGTGCATATGAGGCTTTCCACGCAAAATTCCCAGATGTCTGAGGATATTTTTTACATCATGAACATCCTCTGCAACCAGATCTGAGCACCAGCGTGAACTGTGCCCACGTTCCAGCAGGATACTCGGTATTCCCATGCTCCCGGCATAATTATAGGCTCCACCCGTTCCACACATGGATGTCACCAGATAATCTACGTGTGCGATCTCTGCCATCTCACGGCTCTTTGCAGCCACTTTTGGAACTGCTGCCCCCGTACAATATACATAGGATACCAGTCCCTCAAATCCGTCACCACAGTGCAGATCTACATAGTAATCTGCTTTCGCAAAAAATTCTGTTACAACCGTATAAGCGATTCTGTCACTGAGTGTGCCATTCGGATTTCCCGGAAACACTCTGTTCAGGTTTTTTCCATCCTCATATGTCAGGCTCATGGTACGGTGCTCGAATCCGGTTCTGTTCATCAGTCGGATTACTATGATATTTCCTGCGACCTTCTTCGGATCCAGTTCGTCTGCAAGCTGCATCGCCGCCTGTATCCCCACATATTCCGCATTATGAACACCTCCGGAAATCAGAACTGTTTCACCTTCCTTCTCTCCGCAGATCAGTGTTACCGGAATTCCAAATTCTGCACCGATAATGTGTACAAATCCGGATACTTTCTCACCCGGCTTTGCTTCCAGGTCTGCTACTCTTAATGTCCTCATCCATTTTTCTCCTCTACTCATTTCTTATCTGCCATATTATAGCCTACGGCGGGGCACTTCAGCGACATAATACCCTTCCGCCGGTATAACCCCGACAGTTAGTTCTGTGAAACTTCCGTATTTTCAAACAGGGAGCAGATACCCGAAGTATCAACTCCCTGTTTTTCACTTTCATTACGCTTTCACATCACTGTCAGCCAGACACAGCAATGTTCTTATTCTTCATCAAAGATACGTTCCTTGGCATCCTCTACAGTATAGCTCTCTGTCAGTTCTTTAAACTTCTCAGGTGTAGCATCTTCATTGAATACTTTAA
>CAVCYJ010000311.1:0-2876 GCA_963605995.1 Holdemanella biformis
GCTCCTTTCACTGCATTGTAGGATGCCGCTCCTGGCGTTGCACTTACAGCACAGTTTGATGCAGTATTAATGATATTGCCTTTTTTCTGTCTGGTCATGACCGGAAGTACATATTTTGAAAAAAGAAATGTTCCCCTGACTCCCACATTCATGGCATGATCCCATTCTTCAGCAGTCGTATCCACTATATTCTTTCGTACAATAACCGCCGCATTATTTACCAGAATATCAACTGTTTTAAATGCATTCAGGATATCATCTACAGTTTTCTTTACCTGCTCTTCATCAGCAACATCGCACTTAAAGGCAAGTGCATTCTCTCCAATTTTTTCTGCTTCCTGAAAAGAACGTCCGCTGTGGTCGATCATGGCCACCCTGCCACCGTATTTTACGAAAAGCTTCGATACTGCCAGCCCGATTCCCTGTCCGGCACCTGTAATTATAATATTTTTCCCCTCTAATGACAAATATTTGTCCAATTCTTTCACCTTGCCCCTTTCCGGTAAAGTTACTGTTCATTCCGTCACAGCAACATGCCTCGCGATGCGCAGAAATCACGCAGATTCATGATTCCGCAATTCTTTCATATACCTGCACCTCTCTGTTAAATTTATTATAAACAATCCCTTTGGCAATACCATGTTGTATCTTGTACAATACATTTCTTTTCCTGCGATTGCATTGACTTCCAGCTTATATTTGTATAAACTTGTAGACATCATGTGAAATCTCACAACCGTTCTTAATTCATCAAAAGAGAGGTATTTTTATGGAAGCAAAATTTCTTTCACGCTCCTCTGTATATAACGGAGACTATGACTGTTTATTCCGTACGCCACAAAATGAAATGAAATCCGGACTTCATTATCACGATTTTTATGAAATTGTACTCTATCTCGGCAATGCAGGAATTTTTACGATCAACGGACAGGAATATCTTGTGAAACGCGGTGATATCGTACTGATCAATATGTTCGATCCACATACACTAAAGTATAACAAAAATGCTTACTATGAACGATTCAGCATCAGCATTGATCCTAATCTTCTATTGTCATTTAATACGGTTAACTCCAATCTTCTGGATATTTTTACAACGAGCAATCGGCATTATCCTATTTTTCACGTTGAGGGAAAATGCCTGGACAAATATCTTCGTATCCTTCATGAATATATGGAGCAAAAACCAGCTCACGGACAGGATATGTATGAAAAAGCCCTGCTGCATCAGATTGCATCTTACCTGTACAGCGACTGCTTTGACGGCATTTATCATGATGACAAAGACTCCCGCCATGTGTCTCTTGTTGCATCTCTGGTCGAATATATCAATCAGCATCTGGCAAATGATCTCTCATTAGAGACGCTTGCACAGCAGGTAAATTACAGTGAATACTATATCTGCAGAATTTTTAAAAAAGTCACCAACTATACACTTAATAACTACATTATAGAAAAAAGAATCTCTCAGGCAGTTAACTATCTGAAAAGTGATATTCCAATTTCTCAGGCTGCTGAAATGGCAGGATTTAATAATTACAGCTACTTCTATAAAACATTCAAAAAATACACTGGTTACAATCCTGCCGAATATAAAAAACAATAAAAAATTTGGGGCTGTCGCACTAATGCAATCTATACAAAATGTGGTTATTAATAACATATTTTATACCTACATTTTGTATGGACAATGCTTAATGTGACAGCCCCACTCATTCTTACCACCTTAAATCTTTGTCATCTACGAGAAATCTTGTCAATGCTCTCAGAAGATCATCACTTTCATTCTCTATCTGCAGTTCAATAGGCTTCGAAAGATCAAGACTGAAAATTCCCACGATTGATTTCGCATCAACACAATAACGTCCCTGAATCAGATCAAAAGCGCCATCATATCTGGAAACAATGCCTGCAAAATTTTTAATACAATTTACATTACTTAAATCCACATATACAGATTTCATAAAGATTAACTCCTTCTATGATAATCCAAAGCCCAGTATATCGACCGGTCGGTTTTAATTATAGTCCCGGAAGAACTCCCTGGAACAGGGATAATACACACGTTACAATGAACATGACAAATCCGGCAATAAATCCACCTGTCGTCCACGCTTTGAATGTCTCGGGTATTGTAATTCGGTTAAATCTTCCAATTGACCAGAATCCTGAGTCATTCGGAAGGGAAAGTCCTACACCACCGGCACAGATCGCAATCGCTGCAAGTACGGGAGAAACGGAACCTGATGCGATTGTTGATGTCATAATGGATGCAGTTGTCATAAGAGCAACTGTTGTAGAACCCTGTGCACATCTGATGAGCTGTGATAATACAAAGCACATCAGGAGGATTGGAATATTAAATGCGGAAAATACCTGTGCAAGATAATCTCCAATTCCCGTTGTCTGGATAACTTCACCAAAGGAACCGCCTGCTCCTGTGATCAGAAGAACCAGACCAACCTGATCAGCTGCCTCGATCATAACATCGGCTGCTGATTTCTTTAAATAAGGTTTCGAAATAAACACTGCGTAGAAAACACCAATCAGCATGGCTATATTTTTATCACCGATAAAATCAAGCCATATTCTTATGGTCGTGCCTTCGGCAAATGCACTTGAGGAAAAACTGCATACAACAATAATGATAATCGGAAGAAGGATCATTGAAATAGATTTTCCAAAAGAAATTCCATCATCACTGTTCGCTTCAAGCGCTGCCAGCTCTTCTTTATCTGCTGCTTCCAGAACACGCTGTGTTCCGGCTTTCTTTTCCTGTTTATCAAGATAACGACCCCAGAGGATTCCTCCGAAAAGCATACCAAAGCAGCTGACAAAAACGGAATACATAAAGAATACACCTATATTCAGTCCCA
>CAVCYJ010000312.1:0-2869 GCA_963605995.1 Holdemanella biformis
CAGGCAGATTATACTGGTATCATTATAATGAAAAACTCTTAAAAAGTACAGAAGGGAAATAAGCGGATGATTTCAGATATTTTTATGGTAAAATGATAAAGATGGTGGTATAATAACCTCATTAAGCAGCAGACGGCAGAAGGGTTAATGGCTTTCTGTCTGTAAAGATAGAGTCAGCTGACAGATATGAGAGGATGGTGCGATTATGAATATTAAAATCGAAGAATTACTGGCGGCATTAAACAGAAAAGAAGAAGAGAAAGAGAAGAATACAGTCCTCTGGGTACTGGCGATCATTGGTGCAGTTGCAGCGGTAGCAGGTATTGCATTTGCTGTATATCATTTCTTCGTTCCGGACTATCTGGAAGATTTTGAAGAAGATTTTGACGATGACTTTGATGACTATTTTGAGGATGAAGAGGAATAATCAATTGCCTGTTACAGACTTTTGGACAGGCAGTGGAATTTTGTCCGCATGAAAAACATAATTATGAAAATGAATAGCTCCGGCTGATACCGGGGCTATTTTTGTGAAAGCAATACTGGAGGGTATATGAAGAAAGGTGAAATTTACGAGGGAGTAATCGAAAAAGTAGATTTTCCCAACAAGGGAATTGTAATGGTGGATGACCAGAAAGTGATTGTAAAGAATGGAATACCAGGTCAGAAAATCCGTTTCATGATCAATAAGAAACGTTCCGGGCGTGCAGAAGGAAGACTCCTGGAAGTTCTGGAAAAATCTCCGCTTGAAACAAGGAAGCCGGTCTGCAGCATTTTTCCGGAATGCGGCGGCTGTATGTATCAGACTATGTCGTATGAGAGCCAGCTTGCGATGAAAGAACGGCAGGTTCGTGATCTGCTGGAGAGTGCATTAAATGGTGCAGACTACCAGTGGGAGGGCATCCATGGAAGTCCGATCGAATTCAGGTACCGCAACAAAATGGAGTTTTCTTTTGGTGATGCATACAAAGACGGTCCGCTTACACTGGGACTGCATAAAAAAGGCAGTACCTATGATGTGCTTACTGCATATGACTGCAAACTTGTTCATGAGGATATGACCAAAATATTGACCTGTGTTCACGGATTTTTCCTGAAACAAAACGTTTCCTATTATAAAAAAATGCAGCATACGGGCTATCTGCGCCATCTGCTCCTGCGGCGAGGTGTGACAACCGGAGAGATTCTGGTGCATGTAATTACTACCAGTCAGGAAGAACATGACCTGGAACCATTGAAGGAAGAACTTCTTGAACTTCCGCTTGAGGGAAAAATCGTCGGGATTATGCACATGATCAACGATTCTCTTTCAGATGTGGTGCAGAGCGATGAAACACGCATCCTCTATGGTCAGGATTTCTTTTACGAAACCCTTCTGGGCCTGCGGTTTAAAATCAGCACTTTTTCGTTTTTCCAGCCAAACTCACTGGCAGCAGAAGTGCTTTATTCCATAGTCCGTCAGTATATTGGAGATACCAGAGATAAAGTAGTTTTTGATCTCTACAGCGGAACTGGAACGATCGCTCAACTTGCGGCATCCGTAGCTGATGAAGTGATAGGAGTAGAGATTGTGAAAGATGCAGTAGAAGCAGCCCGCCAAAATGCAGCTTTGAATAATTTAAACAACTGCAGATTCATAGCCGGAGATGTTCTGAAGGTTCTTGATGAACTCACTGAGAAGCCAGATGTAATTATCCTCGATCCGCCAAGAGACGGCATCCATCCAAAAGCACTGCCGAAAATTCTTGCCTACGGTGTAGACCACATTGTCTATATCTCCTGCAAGGCAACCAGTCTTGCCAGAGATCTTCCGGCATTCCTCGCTGCAGGTTATGAACTTGAAAAGGCCTGCAGCGTTGACCAATTTTGTGAAACGGTTCATGTGGAGTGCGTGGTCTTGATGTCACGGAAAGACACATAATGGAGCCATAGAAGGCTTGAAATAAGGGAATTCCGAGAATATTGCCCACAAACGGGCAGTCTCCCGGAATCCCCTTTTTGTTTGGATTCCAATAAAGCTGACCACCAATCTTCTGGCGGCTCTGAAGGAAGCCGGGTTTACCGGTACGGTTGAAGCGGTAGCCGAGGAGATCGCAGAGGATGAGGTACAGCCGGAGGTCGACGGCCTGACGATAGGGATGCCGAGGAGCTACTACACAGACGCAGCCCTAGAGAATCTGAAAAAGATAGTCGAGAGCAAGGCAACGCTAATCAAGTCCGCTCTTAACATCGATGAGCTTCCGATAGTAGTCGATGATGAGAAGGTCGAGTTTCCATGGTTTCCGAATCCGGATGCAGAGACATCGGCGGCTGCGGTGCTTTTTATCAGCAAACTTTCCGAGATGGCAAAGAATGCCACAAGGGTGACCGCCAGTGATAAGGAAGTCGATAATCCGAAGTACGCGATGCGGTGTTTCCTTTTAAGGCTCGGATTCATCGGAGCGGAATATAAATCCGCAAGGAAGATCCTGCTTAAGAATCTCTCCGGCAACTCAAGCTGGAAGAACAGAAGGAAGGAGGATACAGACAATGAGGTTACCGAGTAGAGAAGAAGTTGACAGGATTTGCAGGGAATATCCCTCGGGTACCAGAGTGGTACTCGAGCGTATGGATGATGCTCAGGCACCACCAATAGGAACAAAAGGAACAGTTCTTGATGTTGATGATACCGGAAGCTTGCTGATGAGCTGGGATACGGGATCAGGTTTAAATGTGATCTTTGGCGAAGATATCGTAAGAAAAATCAAGGAAAGGGAGACCTAATATGGAAGACGTTAAGGATAAGATTATTGAGGGAATAAAGTTTGTGAGAAATACAGGTCTTACAAATATGTTCGACTGCCATTGCGTCCAAAGGCTTGCATTTGAC
>CAVCYJ010000313.1:0-2861 GCA_963605995.1 Holdemanella biformis
CCGATTCTCGGAAATCCGATTACTGATGTCTGCATAATATCCTCCTGTTGAATTGTTAAATCGACGAACCCTATTATAAATGGGAGGATTTTATTTGAAAAATACATAAAAATACGGGTTATCCATAGCTTTAAACTATGGACAGCCCGTACCGTCAAGCGGATATTCGCAATCCGCTTCGCTACTTGCTTGATTCGGTTAAATTTATTTATTCCAGATATCTGCTTAATGCATTAAGATATGTGGCTCCCAGTCTGCTGAGCATTCCTTTCTTGTGGGTGATATACCCGATCCGCATATCACTTTCGTCTGCCAGAGGAACTGCAATGATTTCCTGTCCATTCAGATTTTCATCGATCACTCCGCTGCATACCGTATAACCGTTCAGACCGATCAGCAGATTGAACAGAGTTGCCCTGTCCCTTACACGGATGTTCTTCTTGCGTTCAAATGTCGAGAAGATTTCTTCTGAGAAGTAAAAGGAATTGTGTTCACCCTGTTCAAAGGACAGATATGGATATTGTTCCAGCTCGTCGTTTGTAATTACACTTTTCCCTGCAAGAGGATGCTTTCTGCTGATAAATACATGAGGTTTTGCGACAAACAGCTGATGAAATTTCAGTTCATGAGACTTCAGGATTTTGCTGATAACTGACTCGTTAAAATCATTCAGAAACAAAATTCCAATTTCGCTTCTCATCCTTGCAACATCTTCTATGATCTCGTAAGTCTGTGTCTCTCTCAGACTGAAATCATATTCCTCCTGTCCATATTCCCTGATCAGATCCACGAAAGCATTGACTGCAAAAGAATAATGCTGTGTGGACACGCAGAACTGCTTCTTACCACCGTTGCTGCCTTTATATTTATCTTCGAGAATCGCTGCCTGCTCCAGTACCTGCCTTGCATATCCAAGGAAGTCATCGCCGTCTCTGGAGAGGGTGATTCCTTTGTTGGTTCTGTTAAAAATAGTGATATTCATTTCTTTTTCAAGTTCATGGATCGCGTTTGTGAGGCTGGGCTGGGAAATATACAGCTTATTCGCTGCTTCTGTGATCGTGCCTGTTTCTGCCACTGTGATTATGTATTTTAATTGTTGAAGCGTCATTTTCTCACCTGATTCTTTTCGCCTGACTATATTTTGCATGGAATTGTACTGCTCATATAATAACGCGAAGAATAAGGAATTTCAATGTTTGGCTTTTAGAAACAGGGACAAATTTTGACTCCGTTGCTGAAAATGATATGCTGGTTGTTTCCTGAAATGCCTGTTATAATAAGAGCAGTGAAAATATCTGTGAAAGGAATTTTATGGACAAATTTGATCTGATCAACTGGTATTTCGATAAGCTTCTGGCGAAATCTTTTGAGCACATGGGAATGGGAAGGACGGTTTACGATGCACTGGTAAAGAAGTTTACCTATATTCAGGAAGAGCATATTTTCTTTGCGGCAGCATTTAAATATGACAGCCAGAACAGTCTGCGGCAGCATGATTTTGAACTGATCCTGGCATTCTATGAGAATCTGATCCGTCAAAAAACCGGAAAAGCTCCGGATGAAACGATACATTGTATTCTGGAGATGTACTGTCATAGTTCAATTTATATGACTGTAAAATGGGTGCTGGGAGAAATGGAGTGTACACCGGAGGGACTGGCATCGGTCCTGGTGGAAGGTATGCCTGGAAAACTCTCGGAGTTGTTTGGAAAGCTGGAAATATTGTCATAAATATAACAGACTATTTCGGCGATTATATGGCAGCGACGGATTATGACTGAAAGGACTGGAGCAGTGAGAAACGATAAGGCTTTCGTATGTTCAGATCCTGACCTTGTAAAATTTCACGTAACAAGCAAAGTTACGGATATTCTTGAGAAAAACGGACTTGCATATGAACTGTACTCAGACATTAAACCGAATCCGACAATTGAGAATGTACAGCATGGAGTTGAGGTGTTCAAAAATTCCGGTGCAGACTATCTGATTGCGATTGGAGGCGGTTCTTCTATGGATACTTCCAAGGCAATCGGTATCATTATTGCAAATCCTGAATTTGAGGATGTAAGAAGCCTGGAAGGTGTAGCACCGACTAAGAAACCTTGCGTACCGATCATTGCAGTTCCGACAACTGCAGGTACAGCAGCAGAGGTTACGATCAATTATGTTATCACAGATGTAGAAAGAAAACGTAAATTCGTATGTGTTGACCCACACGATATGCCGATTATTGCGATCATTGATCCGGAGATGATGTCCTCCATGCCAAAAGGACTGACAGCTTCCACAGGTATGGATGCCCTGACTCATGCGATTGAAGGATACACAACAAAAGCTGCATGGGAAATGACAGATATGTTCCATTTAAAGGCAATCGAACTGATTTCAAAATCTCTCCGCGGTGCAGTTGAAAACACGAAAGAGGGCCGTGAGGGAATGGCTCTTGGACAGTATATCGCAGGTATGGGATTTTCAAATGTAGGTCTTGGAATCGCTCATTCCATGGCTCATACACTTGGCGCTGTTTATGATACACCACATGGTGTTGCCTGCGCAATGATGCTTCCGATCGTTATGGAATACAATCAGGAATGCACAGGTGAGAAATACCGTGAGATCGCCAGAGCAATGGGTGTAAAAGGTGTAGACGAAATGTCTCAGGATGAATACAGAAAAGCAGCCATTGAAGCTGTCAGGAAACTCTCTGTTGATGTCGGAATCCCGACTAAACTGGAAGCAATCAAGGAAGAAGATCTCCAGTTCCTCGCAGAATCCGCACACGCAGATGCCTGCGCACCAGGCAATCCGAAAGACGCAAGCGTAGAAGATCTCAAAGACCTGTTCCGTAAGATTATGTAATT
>CAVCYJ010000314.1:0-2822 GCA_963605995.1 Holdemanella biformis
AGAAGTAATTCATGATGAATAAATGTACTCATCTCTTAACGAAACATCCTTTTGAGAAAAGATTCATCCCTGTTATCTGTATTCTTTGACAGATAGGTAAGACTGTCCACTTTTCCTTCCAGATCTACTTCTCCTTTTTCCAGATCGAGCTGCTTCACATGAAGCTGTTCTCCTTTTATTACAAGTTTACCTGCCTGTGTAAAAAGCAGGATTTCTTTTTCATCAAAGGATCTGACATCCTTTACTCCGGTGATTCTGCCGCCCTGACGGTTCTCAAGCATCAGGCTGTGGGGTGAAAGTATCTTCTTTTCTTCCATCTCCGCCTCCCGGTCACAGCTTCCCGGAGACTGTGACCATTTTAATCTATTGCTTATCAGTAGTCTATGTGCAGAAACTCCGAAATAGACACAGATATTTGCCTTTACCTTCAGCTAAAGGTATTTGTACATACTCTCTACGTCTTCCTTCTTTACGGTCTCTTTTACATCCAGCACTTCTACTCTGACATTCCTGCTTCCGAACTGGATTTCAATGATATCACCTGTTTTGACCTGCACAGATGCCCTGGCAGGTTTGTCGTTTACGAGGACTCTTCCCGCGTCGCAGGCTTCGTTCGCCACTGTGCGGCGTTTGATCAGGCGTGATACCTTCAGATATTTGTCCAATCTCATGATTTCTGCTCCTGTAATAAATGATACCTGTAACTGTAAAAATACCAGACAGTTACAAATACTTACTGCAATCCCCGGTACATTGTTTCGTAAATAACTGTACCGGAGTATCAAAAAGGGGGACTTTCGTCCCCCGGGGTTATCGTCTTAATTATTTGCCATTTACCATATCTTTTAAAGCTTTTCCGGCTTTGAATTTCGGAGCCTTAGAAGCTTCAATTTTCATTGTTTCACCAGTCTGAGGATTTCTTCCCTCTCTAGCAGCTCTTTCGCTCACTTCGAATGTACCAAATCCAACTAACTGAATCTTTCCGCCATTTTTCAGTTCTTTGGAAACGACATCAACGAAAGATTTCAGCACGTCTTCTACGTCCTTCTTGGATAAGTTTGTCTCTTTCGCCATAGCTGCTACTAATTCTGTTTTATTCATGGTGTTTCCTCCTCTAATGATCTCTTTCTTGTTTGGTGGCATCTGCCAAAAGCGACAGAGCTCTATCCTCTATATATATACCATTTCCCCTATATTGTCAAGGTTTTTCAAAAGATTCGGGCAATTCCGCACACCCCCGATATGTTCTTCATAATACTCATAATCTGTCTCCCGGATCCGGGGGAAAAACCTCAAAACACTTTTGTCCAAAATCCTTCCAGTTCTCCCTCTGTCTGATGAGATTCTGAAGCTTTTCCACATTTTTTTCAGAAATCCATACCTTTTTGTGCGAATAATAATGATTTGCCAGTTTCCAGTATTTTTCAGGATAAGTAAAACGCACCTTCAGGTTCTGCCATTCCGCCCGGGAAATCGGTCTGATCCTGTGATATTCCTTCAGCATCTCCTGTGCAAGGCTCAGATTCCAGTTATACTTTTCCAGGATTTTCCGCATGAATCGATACAGATCAGACATCTGAATGTCGAAATGCCAATGTCCAAAGTTTGTCACAGCCGTGGCTTCATTTTCCCCTTTCAGCATCAGAACATTATGCTGATTGTATTCTCCGTGACAGACCTGGCCTTCCTTCCACGCTGCTTCCCTGAGTGCATCATATCCTGTCTCATCCAAAAGCTCCAGCGCACACTGTGCTCTCTGCAGAAACCATTCCACACTCGCAAGATATTCTTTTTCAAATACACACACCGCACCTTTTTTACGGATAAATTTGCGTATCTTGCGAAGCTCCTGATTATGCCGGAGATATTCATCTCTCAGAGATCTCTCCCGGTATTCCTCTACAGGTTCCATTTTCATTAAAATATGTAACCTTGCCAGTGTCCGGACACTTTTCAGGATATCATCCCGGGATTTCGTGTCACATTCTCTCCCTTCATACCAGTGCTGCAGCGTAAATGTCTGCTGGTCTTTGTCTTTACTGATCAGATTTTCATGAATATTCTGCCGAAAATAATCCACATTCATACCACATTCTCTGAGATGGAGCAGCAGCTCCTGCTGTTTTTTTAACTTTTTTTCCGAACCGTGAAATTCCCTCAGAATCAAAACTCCCTGCGAAGTATAACAAAGCAGGGCACCCCTTGTCCTTGCAGAACGGTCTGCTGTCAGCTCATACTGAGCCAGAGTACCAAGTCCGTAATCATACAATGACGTATCCCCCTCATATCTTAATTCTTTCTATACATATGAAAAAAATCCGGAGGATATACCCCCGGATTTCATACACGGTCCGCCGCTTTACAGCCCGTGATATTACGTCTTGCAATATATTAATTTATATTTTTTCTTTCAGCATCTCCAGCAATATTTCTTTCTGATTCTTCTGCGGATCAGCAAGTACCTCTTCCAGCAGACAATTCAGCATCTCTCCGATCTCACGGCCCGGCTGATATCCGGCCCGGATCAGATCCCTGCCGGTAACTGCCAGTGTCTTCAGTGATACACACTGTTTCTCCTTCAGGATTATCCCCCAGGCTTCCTTCACCCTGTCCAGACGCTCCTGTTTCTCTGTACGTCTGTATTCACTCTGTGCCAGCATGTCTGCCTGCTGCACTTCCAGATAATATGGAAAAAGATCCTCACCAATGCGGTTCATTGCACGGCGGACGGACTTTGTACTTCCTTCCGGTCTGTCATCATGCCACTTCACCAGACGGGTGACTTTGCGGATCGTATCATTGTCGAATTTCAGTCTGCGAAG
>CAVCYJ010000315.1:0-2798 GCA_963605995.1 Holdemanella biformis
GGTCAAAGGTATCTACCAGACATTTGTTGCCTGTGAGAGTTTCAAAAGTGATCGGGCTGATAAAGTTCGTGGCATTCTCTGTCATCAGTACATGAACATCCACATGACGTTTCTTCAGTGCACTTGCCAGATATGCGATCTTATATGCGGCAATACTGCCTGTCACTCCTAATAATACTGTTTTTCCTTCCAGTGTCATCTCTCTACCTCTTTCCCCGGTTTCATTTTCCAACACAATTCTCTTTATTATAGACTAATTATCATAATAAATGCAATACAGGATTTGTTTTCTTTACAAAACAATTTTATCATCCGGAGATTTTGACATATTCATGCCAGAACCCACCGTGGGATAGTAGTGTGTAAACAATAATATTTTCTCTGCTTGACTTTCGTAAGGATCCTGTGCAGAATAAGGTCAGGAGCAGAAAGCATTCTGCTCCTGGTACATCGTTTCATAAATAACTGGTCTAATCACGCAGGATGTACCAGCCGGATATCGAAACGAAATACACATGTACCGCATTCAGTCAGACTTCTATGGAGGCAATATGAAAAATTATCAGATCACACAATGGTGTGCGAATTTTATACGTCAGCAGGTACAGGAAGGTGATTTCTGTATTGATGCTACTATGGGAAATGGAAATGACACACTGCTGCTGGCGCAGTTATGTGGTAAATCAGGGAAGGTTCTGGCTTTTGATATTCAAAAGCAGGCATTAGAAGCCACCGAAAAAAAGCTTGCTGCAGAGCAGGTGCCCAAAAATTACCGGCTGCTTCTGGAATCTCATGTGAATATGGCTGAATATGCCCGTCCGGACAGCGTAAGCTGTATTGTTTTCAACTTTGGATATCTGCCGGGCGGGGATCACTCGCTGGCCACCAGGGGTGAAACCAGTATTGCTGCGCTGGCACAGGCACTGACACTTCTGAAAAAAAACGGAATGATCTCTCTGTGCATATACAGCGGCGGAGATTCCGGATTTGAGGAACGGGATCAGATTCTGGCATGGCTGAAAACTCTGGATCCGCATAAATATCTTGTGATCAGAAGCGAATATTACAACCGTCCAAACAACCCTCCGATTCCTGTGCTTGTCATCAAGAATTAATTTTTCTGTCACCCTTTTTTCTTCAGGTTATACAAAAAACAGCGGGAAAGTTTTTTCGCTTTCCCGCTGCCCGTCTTAATTATCTGTTGCTTCAATATCAGTCTGTGATCTTGATCGTTTCAATCACCGGCTGCTCATCTGAAGGAATAGTTCCGTTATCATCTGTCGGATTCGCATCCTTGCAAATCTTATCTACGATATCCATACCATCTGTTACAGTTCCGAACCCTGCATAGTCTCCATCCAGGAATGTACTGTCAGTCTGTACAATAAAAAACTGTGAACTTGCACTGTCCGGATCAGTTGCTCTTGCCATGGAAATTGTTCCTCTCGTATGGGAAATATCATTCTCTACTCCGTTGTTGCTGAACTCACCTTTAATATTCTCATCAGAACCGCCGGTTCCATCACCGTTCGGATCTCCGCCCTGGATCATAAATCCATCCATGATACGATGGAATGTCAGTCCGTCATAGAAGCCTTCCTGAGCAAGCTTTACAAAGTTTGTTACAGTGATCGGTGCTGTGTCTGCATCCAGCTCTACATCAATCGTACCATAATCCTTTACTACGATCTCTGCGTGATGAGTACCTGTCAGTTCTTCTGATGTATCCAGCAGTACCTCTGTGCTGCTTCCCGACTCTTCATCTGTCTTCTCTTCAGATGCCTCTTTCTCTGAATCCGTATCAGCGCCATCAGAGAATCCGGCTTTCTCTCCTTCTTCTTCACTTACTGCTTCGATACTGTCTTCAGAAGCCTCTGTCTTATCTTTTGTTTCTGTCTGATCTGAAGCTGTTTCCTTTGTTGCTTCTTCTGTCTTTGTACTGCCACATCCTGCCAGTAAACCTGCTGACATAACTGTAACACAAAGTGCTGCCAGTAATTTTCTCTTCATTTATTATACCTCCAAAATTATCCGGTTCCCTGTCTGCCTCTCCGGTTATCGCGGGCTGTCTCAGAACACAGTCTCATTTGATTATAACTGATTCCCTCAAAAAAACAACTCTTTTCACAAAATGTTCAGATGTTGTCAGGGTTGTTACTGTTTACTTCCTGTCCATTGCCTGTTAAAATATATTTGCCGGGCATATCGGCAGATTACGGAATAACCGGACAGGATACTGCACGGTCAAATAACGAAAGCGAGGAATCCAAAATGGAAAAAATAACAAGTTTTACCATAGACCACATCAAACTACAGCCGGGAGTTTATGTTTCCCGTAAAGATCCGGCAGGTGGAACAGTTATCACAACCTTCGACATCCGCATGACTTCTCCTAATGAGGAGCCTGTCATGAACACAGCAGAGCTTCACACGATCGAGCATCTGGCAGCTACTTTTCTCCGCAATCATAAAGAGTTCGGATCTAAAATGATCTACTGGGGACCAATGGGATGCCGTACAGGTAACTACCTTCTTTTAAACGGTGATTATGAATCCCGTGATATCGTTCCTCTCATGATCGAAACTTTTGAATTCATCCGTGATTTCGAGGGTGAAGTTCCGGGTGCATCTGCCAGAGACTGCGGAAATTATCTGGACATGAATCTGCCAATGGCAAAATATCTTGCCGGAAAATTCCTGGACGAAGTTCTCGGACGTTTGACAGTTAGGCAACACTAAAAAACCCTTGCAGGCCGCATAAAGCCTGCTTTTTTTGTGTCAAATTTTCAGTTTTTATA
>CAVCYJ010000316.1:0-2797 GCA_963605995.1 Holdemanella biformis
AACCATTCATCATACTTTCTGAATGACTATATGCAATTTTTTGTTATTTAAAACAAGATTTTACTATATTTTATCACATTCAGATGATATAGTCCAGATATATGAAACAACTTCTGAACAAGCTCACAGAAATAAATGGTTACAAAATTTTATGGAGGTATCTATTATGGAACATGATTTAAAGAAAATTGTCAGCCAGATGACTCTTGAAGAGAAAGCCGGCATGTGCTCAGGTCTTGATTTCTGGCATCTGAAAAGTGTGGAAAGACTTGGAATTCCGGAAGTGATGGTAAGTGATGGTCCTCACGGACTGCGCAAGCAGGATGACAAGGGTGACCACCTTGGAATGAACGACAGTATCAAAGCTGTCTGCTTCCCTCCTGCTGCCTTAAGTGCCTGCTCTTTTGACCGTGGATTAATGGAATCTATGGGCGAGACAATTGGTAAAGAGGCTCAGGCAAATGACGTATCTGTCATTTTGGGACCGGCTGTTAATATCAAACGTTCTCCACTCTGCGGAAGAAACTTCGAATATTATTCCGAAGATCCATACCTTGCAGGCGAAATTGCCGCTGCATTTATCAACGGTGTACAGTCCCAGCATGTCGGAACTTCTATCAAGCACTTCGCAGCTAACAACCAGGAATATCACCGTATGAGCAATTCTTCCGAAGCAGATGAAAGAACTCTCCGTGAAATTTATTTTCCGGCATTTGAAACTGCCGTAAAGAAAGCTCAGCCATATACATTTATGTGCTCTTACAACCAGATAAACGGCACGTTTGCTTCTGAAAATAAATGGCTTCTCACAGATGTTCTCCGCAATGACTGGGGATTTAAAGGATATGTAATGTCTGACTGGGGTGCTGTCAATGACCGTGTAAAAGGGCTGAAAGCCGGACTGGAACTGGAAATGCCAGGCTCCAACGGAACAAATGATGTCCTGATCGTGGAAGCTGTAAAAAATGGAACTCTGAAAGAAGAGGTTCTCGATCAGGCAGTAGAACGTATCCTGAATATTATTTTCAAATATGCAGACCACCGCGCACCGCAGGAATTTACCATGGAAAAAGACCATGAAGAAGCATGCCGTATCGCTGAAGAATCTATGGTTCTTCTGAAAAACGCAGACCAGATCCTGCCTCTGAAAACTTCTGAAAAAGTTGCTTTCGTAGGTGGCTTCGCTAAGAAACCGCGTTTTCAGGGCGGTGGTAGTTCTCATATCAACTGCTTCAAAATTACCAATGCACTGGACTCTGTTCCTGCTGATGCACAGGTTACATACGCAGAAGGCTTCCCTGCTGATAAAGATTTATATGATGAAAAACTTGCCGCAAAAGCAATTCAGGCTGCCAGAGAAGCAGACAAGGTTGTGATCTTTGCCGGACTTCCGGACAGCTTTGAATCCGAAGGATATGACCGTTCCCATATGGAACTGCCAAAATGCCAGAACCGCCTTATTGCTGAAATTCTGGAAGTTCAGCCAAATGCAGTGATCGTTCTTCACAATGGATCTCCTGTGGAAATGCCATGGAATAACAATGTGAAAGGTATTCTGGAAGCTTATCTGGGCGGACAGGCAGGCGGTGCTGCCGTTGCAAATATCCTCTATGGCATTGTGAATCCAAGCGGTAAGCTTGCCGAAACAATTCCGCTGAAGCTGGCAGACAATCCATCTTATCTGAACTTCGGCGGCGGTGATAAAGTAGAATACCGTGAAGGTGTGTTTGTGGGATATCGTTATTATGATACCAAGCAGATGGAAGTTGCTTATCCATTCGGATACGGACTCTCCTATACTACTTTTGCATACAGCAATCTGCAGGTTTCCAATACAAATCCGACAGAAAAAGATAACATCACTGTTTCTGTAGATGTGACAAATACAGGCAGCGTTGCAGGAAAGGAAGTTGTCCAGCTCTATGTCAAAGATATGACTTCCTCTGCGATCCGTCCTGAAAAAGAACTGAAAGGCTTTGAGAAAATCCAGCTTGCTCCCGGTGAAACCAAAACAGTTACTATGGAACTGGATAAGCGCAGTTTTTCATGGTATAACACCGAATTACATGACTGGTATGCAGCAGGCGGTAAATATGAACTCCTGATCGGTGCATCTTCCAGAGATATCCGTCTCTCCGCAACCATTGAACTCTCCAGCAGCCAGGTGATTCCGATGCATATTCATATGAATACCACACTCGGAGAACTGCTTCGCCATCCAAAAACAAAAGAAACCGCCAAAGAGCTGACTTCTAAATATCTGTCCGCAATGAACGGCGGAAATGAAACTGCTTCCGAATCTGCTGCAGAAGCCATCTCTGATGAAATGGTAGAAGCAATGACCGATTCCATGCCGCTTCGCTCTCTGTGCAGCTTTGGCGGATTCTCGCGGGATGAAATTCAGGAAATCATTGATAAACTACAGAGATTATGCTGATATCTCCAAATTTATTCTCTCATTTATATTTTTTCATGTAGAATATTATCTGTCAGGCGGATAAAATCATCTCTACATAGCTCACAATCAAAAAACTGCTGTGCAACCAGCCTTGAGCCTGCACAGCAGTTTTCGTTTTTATCCTGTGATTTTGGAAATTGCCTGACTGAAATCAATCTTTAATACTTCTGCAATCTCAGATCCTAAGAATTGTTCTGCTTTCTTCAACCAGCTACTGTCAGAAATTGACAAATGCTTTTCTTCTTTCCTTTTATGATATGATTTAATTAGTTTTGATAATGCAGTTCCATCATCATTCTGCATAGCAGTTCGCCTTTTGGTTATTCTTCTCTGCTCATT
>CAVCYJ010000317.1:0-2784 GCA_963605995.1 Holdemanella biformis
TTTCTTCTGTACGAATCAGCCTGGACAGAGTATAATGCGAAAGTGAATATATTTAAATCGTCAATCCAGATATATTCAGTAAGGTCAGATTGGAGAAATTATTACAAATGATTACCTACAATTTCACAAATACAGGGTCAGATTCCCTCTATGAATATTTATATAAATGCATCAAAAACGATATATTACAGGGAAATATCAAACCCGGCGAGAAATTACCGTCCAAACGTTCTTTTGCGAAGAATCTGGGTATAAGTGTGATCACTGTAGAGAATGCCTATGAGCAGCTTATCGCAGAAGGTTATATTTATTCCATGCCAAAAAGGGGCTTCTATGTCACAGATTTCAAGAAAGCCATAGAGATTGAAAAGAAAAATATTACAAAAGAAATGGTCCCGCTCACAGGCGGAGACTCCGGATACCTGGCAGATTTTTCCAGCAATCAGACACAGTCTGAACTTTTCCCGTTCACGATCTGGACAAGGATGATCCGTGAAGTGCTGAATGAAAACCAGATGCAGTTGATGACAAACCCTCCCTGCGGCGGAATCCTTTTTCTCCGTGAGGCCATTGCCACATATCTGAAAGAATTCCGCGGAATGACTGTTCTGCCGGAACAGATCATCGTAGGTGCGGGTACCGAATACCTCTACGGACTTCTGATCCAGCTTTTCGGGCAGGATAAGATTTATGCAGTAGAAAATCCCGGATACCGGAAAATCCCCCAGATTTACAAAAGCTGGCAGGTTCCATGTGAGTACATTGATATGGACAGTGACGGAGTAAAAGTCTCCGGGCTTGAAGAAAAGAAAGCAGATATCGTCCACATCTCCCCTTCTCACCATTATCCGACCGGTATCGTCATGCCGATCAGCAGACGCTACGAACTCCTTGGCTGGGCTTCCAGAGGTGAGAACCGCTATATCATTGAGGACGACTACGACAGCGAGCTCCGTCTCAGCGGTCAGCCGATCCCGACACTACAGAGTATTGATGTTTCAGATAAGGTTATTTATATGAACACCTTTACCAAAACGCTCTCCTCTACTGTGCGTATCAGTTACATGGTACTGCCCGGACATCTGTTGGATCAATTTTATAAAAAGCTTTCCTTCTATTCCTGTACGGTATCCAACTTTGAACAGTACACGCTGGCAAAATTTATCCAAGAAGGCTATTTTGAGAAGCATATCAACAGGCTGAGAAATTACTATCACTCCAAACGAGATGCCCTGATCACCGCCGTCAGAAACAGCCGGTTAAATGATTTCGTCACCATATCCGGAGAAGAGGCAGGTGTTCACTTCCTTATGGAGATCAATACCCCACATACAGAAGAAAGAGTCATGCAGGATGCCCTGGCCCAGAGCATAAAACTGGCGCCCCTGTCCGGTTACTATCATGTTCCGGAAGAAGCGCCTGATAATGTATACATCATGAATTATTCTTCTATAGAAGTAAATGATATCAAAGAAATCATCTACCGATTAAGCCAGTGTATCTGATACTCCGGCTTTATTCCTCCAGGCTCTCCACTGCCTCCGTGAAGTCCCGGATCAGGTCTTTGATATCTTCTATTCCAACGCTGATACGGATCGTATCCTCATATACACCTGCTTCTGCCATTGCTTCCGGTGTACTGTGGATATAGATCGTAGAAGCCGGATGGATCACCAGAGTTCTCACATCGCCGATATTGGTTGCGATCTTTACATATTTCAGATGATTGATCAACTGATATGCCCGTTCCTTAGAGCCGGCACGGATAGTCAGGATCGCACCGCCCTTTCCGCTGAGCTGTTTTTCTGCAAGCTCATGATAGGGGCTTGATTCCAGCAGCGGATAATTGACAGATACACCTTCCAGTTTTTCCAGAGCTTTTGCAAGCTGGAAGGCATTGTCACAGATTCGCTCCATACGCAGACCCAGAGTCTCCATTCCGATAATATTCAGATAGGCATTCATCGGAGCCAGACATCCGCCCATATTTCGCCAGATTCCATTTCTCAGCTTTACAAGATAAGCAAACTTTCCGTACTTTTTGTATTCCTGCATTCCCGGATAGCGTTTCGGATCCCAGGGGAACTTCCCACTGTCAATGATAATTCCGCTGATAGCATCTCCGCTTCCATTTATATATTTAGAAGTAGAATGTACCACCACATCAGCTCCATACTGTATCGGGTTAAGCAGATATGGTGTCGAAGTTGTAGCATCTACGATAAGCGGGATTCCTTTTTCATGAAGAAAATCTGCTGTCTCACGGACATCCATTACATTCAGTGCAGGATTTCCGATGATCTCTCCAAATACCACTTTTGTATTTTCAGTCAGAAGCGGTTCGATGAGTTCTTTCTCCACTCTTGGAATAAAGTTCACCTTGATTCCAAAGGCTTCCAGGTCATGAAGCAGATCCAGCGTTCCGCCAAACAGCGCACTGCCCGCGATCACCTCATCTCCTGCCTGCAAAATATTGATCAGTGACAGTGTAACTGCCGACATTCCGGAAGAACAGGCTACACCTCCGATTCCGCCTTCTAACTCATTTACTCTTCGCTCAAAAGCATCTACTGTAGGATTGGCGATCCTCGTATAAGCAAAACCAGGCGCCCGGTTCTGGAAAACTTTTTCCAGCTGTTCTGACGATTCATAGGCAAAAGCATTCGCCAGGCTGATCGGCGGCACCGTTGAACCATCCGCATAATTATCTACTGCTTTTCCATGTAATAATTTAGTCTGAAATTCCATGATCATATTCCCCTTGTAAAATATAGTAATGTCAGG
>CAVCYJ010000318.1:0-2760 GCA_963605995.1 Holdemanella biformis
AAAATCACCGCTTCTCCGGCGATCTTGTCGGTTAAGCGGTGATTCACTGTTCATTTTACACTTTTTAGGGAAAGGAAAGATTTTCTCTTAAGGTCTGTCATTTCCTTAAGATGTGTATATCATAACTTATAATTGTGAGCGAAATTTGTCTAATTTCTAATAAAAGTATAAAATTTATAAAAAAACTGCAAAGAATGTTGATTTTATGGGATTCTTGGAACGTTGCTTTTGGTTTTACCCCAATTATTACCCCAATCCGCTTATTTTATTCAAAAAGGCAGCAGTTATAAAACTGCCACCCCACTAAATCCATTCTCTATCTGTTTCATTTCCTGCTGCTTTGTGCTCGGAAGAACATGAGCATACAGATCTGCCGTCATAGCCAGACTGCTATGTCCCAGAAGCTTCTGGAGCGTTTGCATATTTCCACCCTCTTCTATATACCGTGTTGCAAATGTATCTCTAAAAGCATGATGTGTAAATCTCTCAATCTCTACGCCCTGTTGCCGGAGCCGCTTCAGAACGCTGTCTATAGAGGATGATACTGTAGACGACGCTACCGCTTTAGCTCCATTGCTCCCGATAAAAACATTATTATCCATCTTCCTTGCGTAGATTTCCCCATAAACTAAAGCCATCTTGGCCTTTTGCATCTGCAGAACCTTTTTGATAGTATCGTTCATAGGAATATCACGCTTGCTGGTGTCGGACTTTGGCAAAGTCTCCTCAATCCCGCCGCCCTTTTTCCAACTCACGGTCTTACTTACGTGAATTACATTATTGATATAATCTATATCGCGCCATTTCAGAGCCGTGATCTCATTGAGTCTCATTCCGGTACACAAGGAAAAACAGAAAAATTCATAAAGCCACTCTGTCTTAGATTCCTGTATAAATGCCTGCTGCTCTTCCCTCGTCAATGCTCTGTGTATAGTTTCACTTGCTTTCGGTCTGTCATCCGTTCTGAGGGGCTTCACACTGGCAGCAGGGTTCTTGACAATGATTTCATCATCAATAGCCGCATTCAGTATAGTTTTCAAAACTATTATAACGCCATTGGTCATTGATGCGCTCAGCTTCTTTGACAGATCCTGTTGCAATTTTATCACTTCACGCTTCTCTATCTTTTGGATCTTGGTTTTTCCCAGGACCGGCTTGATATGGTTATTGTATTTTGACCGATTTATTTTAAGACTGCTGTCTTTGATTACTCCGATTCTTGACTTTTCCCATTCGTTGAAATAAGCATCCAGTGTTATATTTTTGTTTGAATTATACAGGCCTGCTTTTATCTCCTCACGGATCCTGATTTCATTGTCTGCACACTCTTTTACATTGTGCCCGTAAGCACTGTAGCGCTTGCCATTTACAGTAAAACGCTTTTCAAATAGCCCGTTCTCTTTCTTCCTCATTCCTGATGGGATTCTTGCCATTATACCTCACTCCTTCCGGATTGCTCTGTTGACCTGCTCCATCAGTTCTCTGTGTCTCTGGTTGAACTCTTCACTGTTCACTTGCAATTTCTGTTCTTCTTTCTTTACAAGCTCCTGCATCATCTGTGTAAATTCTTTATCGTTCACAGGATCACCCCCATATATGAAAAGAGCCGGCTCAACTGCTGCCGTGTTACAGGTCTATAGTTGCGCCGGCGCAATTTCTGGTTTCTGTCCGGTGTGTTACCAGCGCACCGGGGTGTTACTCCACGCCATCAGGTTATATGTATTCTCTGCTTATACGTTCCGGATCAGACTGCGTCAACAGCATTTCCAGAATCCTGTAAGACTTGTTTTCTATTTCATCTCGATCAATAGCGGTCGTCTTTCTCCTGCCAGCGCAAACACTCTCTGAAGAAATGTTCTTACTCTCTCCTGTCTTGAATATGCAAGCATCATTAATTTGTTCATTCACTGTTTACACCCTCCTGGCATTGCTGGAATCGTTTCTGAATCCTTTTTAACTTCTTGATTCCACAGTATCTCCCAGGCTTCCCTGACTGCTTTTAATCTCTCTTCTGCTTCAACCACATAATCAAGCAGAATTTCTGACATGATACGGCATTTATCCCAGTCATATACTTTTTGAAATTCTGTTTTTGTTGTTGAAAGATCATCATATAACTGCGTACTCTGAAATTTTCCTTTCTCTATTGCATTTTCAGCTCCACGCAAATCATTATCTACATCCATCAAAATATTTTTAATGCTCTTTAAATTTTCCATGGGTTACAATCTTCTTTCTCTCTTGTTTTTTTACTCTGAGTTCCTGTATAATGGCAAAAGAACCCAGTTATTCGGTTGACGGGGATTCTTGCTCTTATTGGTGGTGGTGCACTGATAAGAGCTATTTTATTTTTATAGCTTCTTTCCGTGGGTGTATTCATAGTACAGTGTACTCATCACTCCACTAAGGAAAATTAAGATTACATCCAGTACTGACATTGTTTATTTCCTTTCTGTCGCAATAATCCCTAAGCTACGTGGGGTTTTTTCTTCTCTATATGTTTCAGTGGTAAATTGTTCACCTTTAGGTCTATGCCCCATTCTGTAGCCGTATAGCGGGCATGTTTTACAAGTACATAATCTAACTTCTGCGCTCTGTCCATTGCAACAGTCAAGACATTTTTGTCTGATTGCTTTAACTGGTGTTAATTTAGCCATCTTTAACCTCTTTTCTTTTTACCCGAAGGCGGCAGCAGGTGCCAGCCCTCGGTTATTTGCTAAAAGATATTGTACCATTTCGGAGATCCGGAACATCTATATA
>CAVCYJ010000319.1:0-2756 GCA_963605995.1 Holdemanella biformis
CATTCCTGTGCCTGACAATTACAGATGAAACATTTTCGGAATATATTTCGTGACATTTTGACTCCGTCAGGGTTGAGGACATCAATGTCAAAAAGCCGGCCGAGCGGATGCGTTTCATCGATATGGGTCATGGCATTCTTTGTACGTTCGCTGTCAGTACAGTCAACGGCAAGAAGCAGTTCGTTTCCTGTCTTTTCATTATATTCTATAGACTCAAGTATCTGAATACCGGAATTTTGCAGAAAACGTAAGATCTCCTGCACACCGCTTTGAAATACCCTTGTGATATCAGGGTTGGTTTTGACCGGTCCGGGAATATTCATACAGAATGAAATTACAGTGGTGTGATATTTATTTCGATATTCTTCCTGTTTGTGGGAACGTCGCTCGCGACAGTCAAGCATATCTGTAAGAACGACAGCTTCACCATGTAACATATAGCATCTCTCCTTTGTGTTTCAGTAATGAATAACATTTTCGTGCTTTTGTATGTTTTTTATGATCCCATCGGCTTCAGAACCTGTGAAGAAACGATAAGTAGCTTCTGGAACAAGTGGTTTTATGGAACCAATCCTGCCGCCATGTATTGCCTGGCGCACGGTTGATGCACTGATTGGAGTTCCGTGGAACTCCAGGCGTGGAACAATCATACACGCGATATTGGATTTTGGAAGTTCCTCTACCATTATTTTATTATAAATTCCAGTCACCTGACTGGATGGCTCTTCCCCTACATATCTTCTATTAATGTGCAATGCATGTGCAATGAGTTTAAAAATAGTAAGATCAAGCTGCGCGTGTCCTGTGATAACAGAAGATTCATCTTTCTGAAAGTAACTTGGAAAGGTTGCATTGCTGATAATGTAAGGACCGCTGTCATGGTAACATATATTTGGTAAATGAGAAGTTGCTTCCATGATAAGTTTTTTTCGGATGGAATAGGGAATCAGGCTAGCATCTTCGCTGACCATAAAAAGATGCAGGATGTCATTTTCAGCAGCAGCTTTTTCTACAAGATACAGATGTCCATTGGTAAATGGGTTTGCATTCATCACAAGTGCAGCAATATTTTTCGCGCATTCTTCCGGACAGGCTGCATTGAGTTTTTTTAGATAATCGGGAAAGCCTGTTCTTTGGTTCTCCATAAATACCAACTGACCGTCTACTCTTGCGATTTCATAAAAGCCAAGATCTTTAAAAAATTTTGCAGTATCACATTTGGTATAAAGAAACAAATGGGTATTTCTGCGTTCAAACTGTGTTTCAATCAAATGTGTAACAATTTCATTCATGAGCCCTTCACCCTGATGACTGTGGCTGACAGCCATACAGCGGAGCGTGTTTCCAAAGAGACTTCCGGTGGCGATGATGTTCATATCCTCATCATACATACCACAGGTATAGTCGAGATTTGGATCCCGTCGGATCCCCTCGTCCTGAAGCAGTTTCTGGATCTGACCGTTGGCAAAATGATCATCCGGATATATTTTAGATATATTGTAATCTGACATGATGTTTTCTCCTATGAGTTCTTTAAAAGTTCGATAAAAGCGCTGACCTGCGGCAATTCCAGGACATGATTGTTATACATAATGTATGTGGAACGCACAAAAGGCTCCCCGTTGTCAAAAGTCAGTGGTTCTACGATTCCATCGAAATCTTTCAGACAAATCTCAGGGACGATACTCCATCCCAGACCACGGCGGACCATTTCTACACATGTGGTGATATTGTCTACAAAAATTCCGTTGTTTTTTGGGTGGAGATATTTTTCACGCATCCATTGGGAAATCTCTCGTTCAAACTGTGGGTCTGTTTTTCTTCCGATATAAGGAAGGGAGTGCAAAGAACGATTTGCATCACTGGAACTTCGGATGGCACAGACATTCTCTCGATTTAAAAGAATCTTTTCTCCCTTCCAGTCATATTCCCCACGTATGACAGCAGCATCGATTTTATTATTTACAAGCTGCTGGTATAAATTGCGACTCTGATCAGTAGAAATCCGTGTGGTCACATAAGGATATTTCTGGTGATAGGAAGCCAGAAGTTCCGGAAGCTGGTAAAGCGCATAATTAATAGAAAATCCAACATTCAGCGTCCCACAGATATATCCCTTTTTGCTTTCCAGTTCATTGCGCATAACCTCCATAAGACAGGCTGATTCAGAAACACGCTTTAATACGATTTCTCCCTCAGGAGTAAAGTGAACCCCTTGTCTGGAACGAAGAAGAATGTTTGTATTCAGCTCTTTTTCAATCGCATGTATTCTTTTGGAAAGGGAAGACTGCGTGATATACAACCGGTCAGCAGCATGTGTGATATTTCCTGTTTCTTTTAATGTTATCAGTAATTCAAAATCTCTTTCGTCCATAATAAATACCTCATGGCTACAATAATGATAAAAGTCTTATATGGAATGGAAACAATGTTTTTATAAGTATAATTGAAATAAAATAAAAGTAAACACCATAAAACATTCTTAAAAGGAATGGAAAAATATGAAAACTATGAATTTTACAACACAGAAACACGATGGAATATTAAAGTCATAACAAGAAAACAGCAGGCAGTGAAGAAAGGAGCTAATATGGAAATTCAGAAAACAGCAATGGCTGGAACTTTGGAATCCAGTGATGCACAGATTACAGTAGAACCGAGTGACAGTCTTTCGCTCAGTATTGAAAGCAGCGTTATGAATCAGTATGGACGTCAGATCAAGGCGATCGTATTAAAAACTCTGGATGAATTAGAGG
>CAVCYJ010000320.1:0-2716 GCA_963605995.1 Holdemanella biformis
CGACAATTATGGTTGCAGCTATCACAAGTGTTATGAAGAAAAGGTATCTTCCATCCCATATAGAGCTTGGAGAAGACTTCGGTTTAAAGAAGCCTTCAATGGTTCTGTTAGAACAGGTACAGACCGTAAATAAAGATGATTTACAAGAGTACATCGGCACGATTGATGATGAGCAGCTTATGCGGCACATAAACGCAACACTTAAAAAGACTTTTGGATTGTGGATTTACAAGCCGGAAAAAGCAGAAAATATCCGTTGCCTTTGTCCAAAGTGCTTAAACGGTTATATTCAGAGTTCTGATTATATCGTCAGAAGACTTGATCCATTTGCAAAAGTTAAAGACAGATGTGAAAAGTGCGAGGGATATGGCTGGGACTATGTTGTCGTTGACAGACACTCATCTTACAGAGAAAAGAGGGATGGCAATGGCAAAAAGTAAATTTGAAGTCCCAATTTGGAGAAAATCATATCTTACCGTTGAGGAAGCTGTTGCATATAGCGGTATTGGTTCAACAAAATTGAAAGAAATATCCGACTCTGAATTTTGTCCCTTTGTTCTTTGGAATGGGAGAAAGAGACTTTTCAAGAGAAGAAAATTGGATGAGTATCTTGATAATGCGTATTCCATCTAAGTCAATTGTGCGATAGTAAGATTCGCATCGTGGGAATTATGGCTTTTTTGAATTACCATAGGGGCAGTAATTGACGAGGAGGTGTTTTAATAGTGATAGACTCAAAAATTCCTATATGGAAAAAGTCCTATCTAACCGTTGAGGAAGCCGTTGCTTATAGCGGTATTGGTTCAACGAAATTAAGAGAAATATCGGATTCCGAATTTTGTCCCTTTGTTCTTTGGAACGGAAACAAGAGACTCTTTAAGAGAAGAAAATTAGATGAGTATTTGGACAATGCGTATTCAATTTAACTCAAATAAGAGAACTGAAGGAGGTGCCTTGATAGTGACAGAATTAGAAATTCCAATATGGGAAAAGTCGAATCTTACATTGGAAGAAGCGGCTGCATACAGCGGTATCGGTCCTAAAAAGCTGAGAAAAATATCCGACCTAGAAGACTGTCCGTTTATTCTCTTAAATGGTACAAAGCGGTTATTTAAGAGAAAAAAACTGGATGAGTATCTTGACGGAATGTTTTCTGTTTAAGATTTTTGCGATGAGATGGCATTCATCGTTGTCTCATCGTCAATTAAATAAATTTCAAAATCATAAAGGAGAAAGCTAAGAGATGGCAGATGAAATAAGAACAACCAACAGGAAATATGATGTGCCGATATGGCATAAGACAAACTTGTCGATAGATGAAGCGGTTGAATATTCAGGTATAGGGAGAGAACGCTTAAGAAAAATAACAAATCAGAGCGATTGTCCTTTTGTGCTTCATATTGGTAATCGTCGATTGATAAAGAGGAGGCTGTTTGATGAATACATTGAAAAACTGGATTTCATCGAGTGATGATGAGCAGATGATTTTAGAATTGAAAAAATATCAAGAAAAACTGGTTGCTAACAAGGAAGAAACACCTATATGGGAAAGAAAGTGGCTTACGATAGAAGAAGCTGCCGCATATTCAGGAATAGGACAGAAAAAGCTTCGAGAATTAGCAAATAAATCGGGTTGCCCTTTTGCAATCTGGATGGGCGACAAAATCCATATTGTTAGAGAAAAACTAGATAAATATACCGATAAGCAATTCAGAATATAAGGAGGACACTATGGGAGAAAAAAGAAGAGATAAATCAAGAGTAGTACTTAGAACCGGAGAGGTTCAGAGAAAGGATGGAACATATCAGTACAGTTGGCAAGACGGTCAGTTGAAAAGGCGGTTTGTTTATGCGAGAACACTTAATGACCTGAGAGAAAAAGAAAAGCGTATACAAAAGGATAAGTGTGATGGTATCAAGGCAGAAGCTTTTTATACTTCCCTCGATGAGTTATTTAATCTATGGGCTTCTATGAAAAGGGGATTAAAAAATAATACCTTTGAAAACTACAAGTATATGTATAACACTTTCGTTCATCCGACATTGGGGAATCGTCGTGTATCAACACTTAAGAAATCAGATATCAAGAAGTACTATAATTATCTTGCTGATGAGAGAAATCTGAAGCCATCAACAATAGACAACATCCATACGGTATTACATCAGGTTTTGCAGATAGCTGTTGATGATGATTTTATTAGGCATAATCCTTCAGATAAGGTGCTGACGGAACTGAAAAAATCACATTCTTTTCAGACGGAAAAACGCAGAGCTTTGACAAGACCAGAGCAAGAGTTGTTTCTTACTTTCTTAAAGGAACATCCAGTATATGCACATTGGTATCCTATGTTCGCAGTAATGATAGGAACAGGACTCCGTGTCGGAGAAGTAACCGGACTTAGATGGTGTGATATAAATATGGATGATGGAATGATAGATGTTAATCATACCCTTGTATATTACGACCATAGAACAGAGGGAAGCAAAAGTGGCTGTTATTTTAACGTGAATACGACAAAGACACCGGCGAGTATGAGGCAAATCCCGATGCTTGATTTTGTAAAGGAAGCGTTCCAATTAGAGAAACAAAAGCAAGAAGATTTAGGCATTCGATGTGAAGTAACTATAGATGGCTATACGGATTTTATTTTCATAAATCGTTTCGGACAGGCACAACATCAAGCAACGCTTAATAAAGCAATTCGTCGCATCATCC
>CAVCYJ010000321.1:0-2716 GCA_963605995.1 Holdemanella biformis
GGATAGCCAGGATTTTCTGACTTTGCTGCATATACTGTGGTTCTTCCACCATTAAAAAACTGAAAAATGAATGGATTGCTGCCAGACGCTGATTTCTTGTCGCTGCTTTGCAGTTGCGCTCATCTTCTAGCCATTGAAGGAAACGAAGTATTAATTCTCGATCTATTTTGGCAATCGTCAGCTTTTCAGGTGAAAGATTCTCCTGATCTCTACAGTATCTTAAAAATAAAGAGAATGAATCTCTGTATGCTAACTGAGTGTTTCGTTTACTCCCAACCTGCCCCGGAAGATATGTTGACAGGAACTGTGTCAGATATCGGGCAAAATCAGTTTCCTTCATGGCATACCTCCGGGATGACATATGCACAGGATTTTTCCACTTTTTTCATCAAGTCGGGATAAACTTCGGCTGTCAGCCGCAGATACTGTGCAGTTGAGCGTACTGTTTTATGTCCCATATATGTAGAGAGAATCGGGAGCATAGCAGTCAAATCTACTTCATCCTTGATCCACTTTTGCAAAACGTGAACTGCAAATGTGTGACGAATATCATGCAGACGAGGTCCTTGCCCTTTTCCACCATGCGAAATACCTGCAACTTCCAGATATCTACGATATCTTTGATATACAGTCATAGGACTGATCATGGTCTTGTCAGGGGCAGGAAGGAAAAAGTCACTGTCTTTTTCCCACCAGGTTTTATCTGCATAGGATATACAAGCTTCTTTCACAGAGTCTGATAATGGGATATATCGGTCACGGTCAGTTTTGGCTTCACGGATTGTAAGAATCCCATCTTCGAGATTTACATCCTTATAGCGAAGACCAACAACTTCAGATACACGAAGTCCACAGCCATAGAGAATACGAAATATCACAGGTAGCGCCAGATGCATGTTTCTTGCAACCTCCCGAGGTTCTGTTTCATCAGCTGCTTTTATCACAGATACTATCTGTTCATGTGTAAATATATAGGGAACAAATGAGTTATGATTCAAGCCTTTTACTTCTGGTACTATATAAGCATCATAGCCGAGATTATTCAGGTAGATAGCAAACTGTCTTATACAGGTAATACGGTGTGAACGGCTTTTTTCAGATTCACTTTCTCTTGGTGCAATCCATTTTTCTGCAAGAGAACGGGATATTTCTATTTCTGTGATACCCAGTTCTTCACTGAAACGGCAAAATCGTGATAAGCATTTCGGTTCATCTGCGTATTTAAAACCGGCACTTCTTTTGTATTGAATGAATTCCTGAGCGGTCTCAGCAAATGGTCCTGTCATTGTTGGTGATTTTCTGATTCTTGTCATGTTAGATTGCCACCTCCAATGCACACTTTCTGAGTTCGGTGATATCAATACGAAGGTATGTCATCGTGGTTTCGGTAGTTGTATGTCCCAGGATTTCTGAAATGACCGGAAGAGGAATCTCATGCTCTAACAGACGACTTGCAAGGCTGTGACGAAGCGTATGGGAAACTTTCTTTTTCCCTTCAAGATGAATCCCTGATTTTTGGAGATGAACTCTTACAAGGGCACCGACTGCACCAGGATTAAAATTCGTATACGGCGGAACTTGCCTCACAAAAACATGATCTGAATCAGTTTTTGGTCTTGCGTTCTTCAGATAATTGATGATTGCTTCGCCCACATCTTCAAGCAGAGGAAGTTCCAACGGATTTCCTGTTTTTACCTGAGTTAAACGGATACTCTCTTTTTCCCAATCGATATTGGAAAATCTGAGATTGGCCACATCACTGCTGCGCAGCCCGAGTCTTGCAATCAGAAGAATGATTGCATAATCACGGATTCCACAAGGATTTCCAAGATCAATCGAATCAAGAAGTTTTTTTACTTCGTTTGCAGTATACGATGAAGGCAAACGGCTTTGTCTGTTGTAATGGGGATTGGGAAGATTGGAGAACATCTCCGTATTCATAAAGCCATTCTCATAGCAGTATTTCAGATAATATCGAACTGCCCGCATTGTATGATTTACGGTTGGTTTTTCATAGCAGCTCAGTGATGCCATGAAATCCAAAACATCTTTAAGAGACAGTGCATCCAGAGAAGATATGTTCTCCTTTTTCAAAAATGCAAAAAATCTTTCCAGATATAAACTGAAAACCTTATTTGATTTTTTAATGATTCCTGTTTTCTCTCGATGGGAGAGGTAGGACTCAGCACTGTCTTTGAAACTGTCAGGAAAAGTGTATGCTCTTTTATCCATAACAAGATATAGAGTCACATTTCCTGAATGTTGGTATTCTGCTAAGGCATTAATACAACGGGAATAGGTTGCACACCATTTCTTCTGTTCGATTTTAGATGACATGGAATAATGGTCTTCTAAGAACTGCAATCCAAAATCCATACTAAAAGATTCTGCGTCATGTTCTTTTGCGTAGAGTAAAAGTTGCTTTGTAAGAGTTTTAAATACGTTTTGGTAATAGTTGGATGCACCAGCTTCAATGAGAGCCTCCTTGGTTTGGTTGACTAATTGCTGCAAAGTTAAATTTTCCACCTTGTGTTCCTCCTTAAGTGCTTTGATAAAAATACACTTAAATCGTGATGGATTATGAAAAGTAAATCAACCAAAGAATCCTTTATTTATAAGTTTTTCTATCGCCTACTTTGCATAATGTGTAGCTTTTCATAACCTTCACCTTCCTTCAGATTCCCCTCACGTTAATCACAGTGTTTCTGTGAATAGG
>CAVCYJ010000322.1:0-2711 GCA_963605995.1 Holdemanella biformis
CTCCTCCTAAAACGATAAAAGCGGATACACCAAAATCGGTATATCCGCTTAATAAACAATATAAAAAATACTGCATCCGCTATATCCCTACGTTGGCATTATCCAAATCAGGTTACGGGTCCAGACCATTTAGCCTGTTCTCAGCCTGCTATCGGCAAGCTCCCCTTTTTTATTCTATTTTTCTAGAACTGAGGTCAGTATATCACTCTACTTTTTGAAATACAATAGCAATTTCATCACATAAAACTCTTCTAAAGGTTCAGTAAACCTTTGTTCCAATTCATTTTTAATATCTTCGATAACCATACTGAACCTTCCTAAATATATGTTAATAAATTTCACACAAATAATAGTGATTACGCATTTTTAGTTATGCTCACGCTTTCACAAGAATACAAGTTTTTATCATTGATGAGTGAAATCGCAAGATTTACAACCGATGGTATTGTACTTATATATCCTTTTGCCTGCTCTCCCTTAAAAGTAAGGGTATAATCATCTTCACTTCCGTCACGCAAATATCCCGGTCTTAATATTGTATAGTTGAGGTTACTTGCTTCAATAATATCAACAGCCTTTCTGTTGGGAATTTGAGCAGGCTCATTGTCTAAGTTATCCTCGCCATCAATCTCATCGGGAATTTCGTTATATATTCCGACAGCTCCCATAAATAAAAGTCGTTGCACTTTTTCCTCTGTCATAACCTTTACCAAATTTGCTGCCACTTCTGGTAATTCACTTCCGGACACCGCACAATAAATAACATCTTGACCGCTAACAGCTTTTTTTAAATTATCTTCGGAAGTTGCATCACCGTTCATTACGGTTACTTTATCTGACTGCATATATTTTTCACTTGCGTGTCTTGAAAACAGTGTGAGTTCATAGTTTCCGTTTTTAATCATTCGAGTTGTTAAAGCACTGCCAAACAATCCTGTTGCTCCTAATATTAAAACTTTCATCACTTTGCCTCCTTACCAAGTCATTGCAAATTCTGTCTTTTCTGGATTTTCAGGGTTTCCAATCATCGGATTAGCCTTGTCAAGAGATTTAAGACTGTTCATTTCATCTTCGCTAAGAGAAAAATCAAAAACATCTATATTTTCTTTGATTCTGTTTTCGTGAACAGATTTAGGAATAACAACCACCCCATTTTGAATGTTGTAACGAAGCAAAATCTGTGCAGGTGTTTTTCTGTACTTCTCAGTAAGTGCTTTTACCACATTTTCCTCAAACATTTCATTTGCGTGACCTTGACCGAGTGGAGCATAAGCCATATGAGCAACACCGTATTTATCCTCCCACTTATGCTCGTTTATTCGCTGACAATAAAGATGTGTTTCAATTTGATTTATCGTTGGTTTGATTTTATTGAACTCGATTAAATCAATCAACCTGTCAGGTTCGAAATTGGACACACCGATTGCTTTGACTTTACCCTCGTTATACAGTTCTTCAAGTTCTCTCCAAGCCTTATAATAATTTCCAAAAGGCCAGTGAAGTAAAACCAAATCAAGATAATCAGTGCCTAATTTTTCAAGCGATGAAAGCACTGTTTCTCTTGCGTTTTCATAAGAACGAAAATTAACCTTTGTTACAATAAAAAGTTCCTTACGGTCAATACCGCTTGCTTTTATTCCGTTTCCTACCTGTTTCTCATTTCCATAGGCTTCGGCTGTATCAATAAGTCTGTATCCGTTTTTAATGGCAGTACACACTGACTTTTCACACTCATCTCCATTATTCAAAAATGTGCCGAACCCAAGCATAGGCATTTTTATGCCGTTATTTAATTCAATGTATAACATAAATAACCTCCTTTATTCCTAATTGAATCTCACGACTCATCGTGTTATAATCATCATAATTTCTTCGAGTTACTCGAAGTCAATACTTTTTGGGAGATTTTCATGTACTTAACCATAAAAGAATTTGCAAAGAAATTTAATGTTTCCGAGCATACGATAAGATATTATACAGACATTGGTCTGCTTCCTTGTAAAAGGGACGGTGGAAACCGACGTGTATTTGACAATGAGTCCGAAAACTGGATGCAAGGAATAGCCTGTTTAAAAGGCTGTGGTGCTTCTATTGATGATATAAAAGAATATTGCAGGCTCTGCCTTTTGGAAGAAAACGAAGAAAACTTGAAAGCACGATACCAAATTATTCTTAAACAAAGAGAACAAGCCCATAAACGGGTTGAAGAAGCAAAGGTAACTGCACAATATATGGACGATAAGGTTAAGCATTATGAAGATATACTTGCAGGCTTAATTCCCGATGACTCTAATCCTAAAACTTGGACAGAAAAAACTCGCCCAAACATTCATTAAAAAAGTAGCGTGCCGAAGTGGCTCAATTTTCAGTTGACAAATACAAATGTTACTAAATCGTTAATGCCGGCAATTACTCTTACACCTGAACATATAGGACAGTTCTCTCCATTAGACCTCGCCTTAACACTTGTCTGCCATTCGTGACCGCAAGCACCTTTCCACCACATTTTTTATTTGAACCGAAAATAATGTCATCAGGTGTAAGAGGTAAATTCTTCTCTGACCACTCGGATATTAACTCCGGATGTACTTCTGCTAAACTGTTATTCATAGCCAAACCTCAACCTCCTTGTGCTTAGAGTATATGAAGTTTTGCTCTTTCCTTGTAGTTTGCGAATAGCCCTGAAAATAGAAAAAGCCCTTTGAGAAAAG
>CAVCYJ010000323.1:0-2710 GCA_963605995.1 Holdemanella biformis
AATCAGATGTTTGGCACGAAATATGAGGTTTCCCAGATCCAGGGATATAATGGGAACCTGAATAAACGTCTGGCACGCAAGGATGCAAAGTTTAAGAGCAGAAGCGAACAGCTGGATCTGGTCATTGTGGTAGACCGTCTGCTGACAGGATTCGATGCACCCTGTATGTCTGCGATCTTTATTGACAGACAGCCGATGGGACCGCATGATCTGATTCAGGCTTTTTCAAGGACAAACCGTATTTTCGATAAGAATAAAACCTACGGACAGATTGTAACTTTCCAGGCACCGAAGTTATTCAAGGAAAGCGTTGATAATGCGGTGAAACTGTATTCTGCCGGAAGTACGGAAGTGGCTCTCCTGGCAGAATGGGAAGAGATCGAACCGGCATTCCGGAAATCACTGGCTGCATTGAAAGTATCCGCACAGACACCGGAAGAAGTAATTCCGATGTCGATCAAGGAGAAAAAGGTATTTGTCAAGATATTTCAGACCTTTGACCGCTTATTTGCACAGCTTAAGTCCTTTACCCAGTATGAAGACAATATGCTGGAGGAGTACGGAATAACGGAAGAAGAATATGATAAATATGCAGGCGTTTATAAAAATGCAGTTGAGGAGATAAAAATGGCAGAAGGTGGTGGGGATGATCCGGGAGAGGAACCACCGGAGGATGAGATCCCGGACTTGGATTATGAATTGATGGCATACAGTACTACAAAGATTGATTATGAGTATATTATCAACCTGATCCAGAACATTGTGACGCCGGATGAAGATGCAGAGGCAGTATCACCGGAAGAACGGCAGAAACAGCTTGATGAGGTAAAGCAGTATATTGAAGAAATGCGGAAGGATAATCCAAAGATCGCGGATATTATGACCAATCTGGTCAGTGAGATTGAGGCAGATGAAAACAAATATAAAGGACAGTCCATCCTGAATATCGTAGAAAACATGAAGCATGACTGCATTGAAAAAGTAATCTCCGATTTCTGTATTACCTGGTATGCATCGAAGGAAGATGTTATGTATGCGGCTCTTCATTACAGAAATGGAGAAATACCAAACGAGAGTGTGATCAAAGCAACGTTGGATTATCAGAGCTACAAAGCCGTACAGGAAAATGCATTGAAAAAATTCCAATATTATAAGGCGTGTATGGAAGAATTAAAGAAAACGTTAGATGAAGAGATAAAACCACTGATCAGTGTTGCATAACAGCGAAACTACACTGTTAATTGTCTGTATCAGCGTAAGTGATCCAGGAAAGGAAGGCAGCTTATGAAACAGGAAACAGACAAAAAGCAACTATTTTATGAGTATTACAGACAGTGGATCGATGTGTATAAAAGAGGTGCGATCAGAGAAGCAACCATGGCAAAGTATCTGATGACGCAGAAATGGGTAGAAAAACTTGCCCCGGAATTAAAGGTATGTGAACTTAACAGAACCGCCTATCAGAAATTGCTGAATGATTATGCAAAAGATCATGAGCGGCAGACAACACTTGATTTCCATCATCAGTTAAAAGGAGCAATCCTGGATGCTGTAGATGAAGGAATGATAGAAAGAGATCCTACCAGAAAGGCGATTATCAAGGGGAAATCTCCAAGAGCCAAAAAGATCAAATACCTGAATCAGTTTGAATTACATACTTTGATCGCCCATTTGGATATCAGGGAAGAGGTAAACTGGGACTGGTTTATTCTGCTGGTCGCAAAGACCGGTATGAGATTTTCTGAAGCACTTGCTATCACACCGGCGGATTTCGATTTTGCCAGGCAGACATTGTCAATCAGCAAAACCTGGGATTATAAAGGGGATGGCGGTTTTCTTCCGACAAAGAATAATTCTTCTGTGAGGAAAATCCAGATAGACTGGCAGATTGTTGTGAAATTTTCAGAGTTAACGAAAAAACTGCCGGAGGATAAACCGATATTTGTAGGTGAGACAAAGATTTATAATTCTACAGTGAATGATGTACTCACAAGACATTGTAAGGCATGTGGGATTTCGGAAATTTCCATTCACGGTCTCAGACATACCCACGCATCACTCCTTTTGTTTGCAGGAGTATCAATCGCCAGTGTGGCAAGACGTCTGGGACATGCCAGTATGACGACAACGCAGAAAACGTATCTGCATATCATCCAGGAACTTGAAAACAAAGATGTAGACCTGGTAATGAGAACTTTATCAGGATTATAAACAGAAACCATTAAGCAGGATCACTTGCGCTGATCTTGCATTTACTGAAATCAATTTTGGAGGATTGTCAAAAATGGATATATCAAAAGCAGATTGGAAATTATATCGAGAACGTGTTTCAGACTGGCAGGAACACTATATGGAGAAACTTACGGAGGAGTATGTAAAACTACTCACTTCTCCGGGGAACGCTTCCGATCATTTCTGGGAGCTGGAAAAAAGGATCAGGCAGGACAAAAAACATCCGGGAGTTTTGATTGAACTTCGTAAATCCACAGCAATATGGGATATCGCGTATTTTGTGAAGGATAAAGTGATAACTATAGATGAACTGGAAGGATTTAGTGAGGACTTGATTGATGCAGTGAAGTTGATTCTAAGCAGGTGATTGTCAGGTAGCTAATAAAATCAAGAGAGTGGACAGGGTATGAATATGGAATCATGGATAGAAGGAGACAAGCATGGAACACTTACGTTGTGTGGTTGAGAGAATTACATA
>CAVCYJ010000324.1:0-2707 GCA_963605995.1 Holdemanella biformis
CTAGTACAACGAATAATAAATAACTGCTATATTAAATTGATGATGCTTCAGCTTCGCTGATTTCATTCATTTTATATTTCCAGTGATAAACAACTGGCTCTCGGTTGACCTCCTCAAAATACTGGTAAATTCGTTCTTCCAATTCCTGTTTGGTATTGACACGAATTCCACGTAACATTTGCTTGGTCATCTTGCTGAAGAAACTTTCAATCATGTTTAGCCAGGAACCATGTTTGGGTGTGAATACAAACTTAAACCGGCCCTTTGGCATTGTATCCAGAAATCGCCGTGTCTCTTTGGAAGTATGTGCCGAATGGTTGTCCAGAATGATTCTGATGGTATCTTGCAATGGATATTTTTTATCCAGTATTTTTAAAAAATCGATAAAATCAGAACTTTTATGCGTTTCACTTACCAATGGGATTGCTTCTCCTGTAAGCAGATCAATACCTGCTAATAGAGAAAGTGTCCCCAGACGTTTGTATTCAGCATCCCTGTATACCACTCCGTTTTCTGCAGTTGGACGCAGATCTGGTGCTGTATTGGAAATCGCCTGAATGCTCGGTTTCTCATCATAGGATACTGTGATTGTTAGTTTATAATCATCTGGAACAATGAGTGTACCATTTTCATCAAACTGCATTTCAATCTGCTTATAAACCAAGAGAACCTCATGCATTTTTGATTCGAAATCAGGATCGCGTTTTTCGCAGTAATACTTGATTTTAAATGGTTTGATATCCTGCTTTTTAAGGAATTTCTGAATATAGGGTTTGGTAACTGATGAAAGTCTCGGATATCCCGCCTCTTCTGCATGTTTCTGAATATGTTTATGAAGAGAACTTAAAGTCCAAAGTTCCTGTGCATATCCGAGTTCTACTGGTCTTTGACAGGCAATATTGATTATCCATGCTTTGGCGTCATCCGTAATTTCAGATGGACGCCCAGGGCGCTGAGTGTCAAAAAGGGCATTTTCGACACCGCCTTCATAATATTTAGAAATGCAAAGACGTACAGTGGACGAACTAACGGCAAGTTTTTCAGCGATGTCACTGAAAGTCATCCCATCGGATTTATATAATAAAATTTTAGCACGATCTACAATCTGTGCTTGAATCGTTCTCTTTTTGGATAATGTTTTAAGGTAATCTTTGTCTTCATCTGATAAAGCGAGATATGTTCTTCTCATAGTGTTCATTCCTTTCTTAGATAACACTATTTTACCACATATTATCTCAAAAGAACATATAGCAGTTATTTAATTTATGGTGTACTAGCTGCCTGTGAGTTGGTCTGGTATCTCCGTCCAGGGTAGCGTCCCACTGCTTCAGGACATCCGCCCCTTTGTCTTTCGCTGCCTGCTGTGCATCTCTGGCTGACTGGACCTGCACCCTGTGTCCTTCCGTTCTGACAATCCTCATGGAATTGTTGTAAGCCTTGGAAAAGGCTGTGCTTTTGAAAGACTTTCCGAGCTTTCCGGCCACTTCATTCCAAGTGGAACCGTTGGAAATTCCTCTGGACAGCTCCGCCCGGATGGATGTTTTCAGGCTCTGAACGTCTTCGCCCAGTCTGGAATACAGACCTTTGCTGATCTTAGAATCCGTCTGGATGGCTTTTACAATGGCTTTCTGGTCCATCGGCACAATGATTGGAATACCTTGACCATGAATGTCATACATCGCACCGATATAGCCATCCTGATAGCATCTCGCAAGGTAATCGGATACAGTTGCGTAAGAATTGGACTGCAAGGTAGCCATAACTCCTTCCAACTGTCCTTTCAGTGCTTCCTGATACCGTTTCTGATAGATAATGGTCTGCAGGTTCTCCATATCCGTTCTGGCAGACAGCTCCCGGATCTTCTTTTCACAATCTTTCAGCGCCTGCTGGTATACCTGCTTCAGTTCCTGCAGTGTCCGCTTTTCAGAATTAAGCTGTGCCTGAAGCACTTCTTTCTGCCTGCTGTTCATCTATCATACCCCATTCAGGATTTTCTGTGCATCATCCAGTGCCGTTGCTGCTTCATCCGGATCGGGGAGCTTGTCCTTGATCTCTTCATAATCCAGATCCAGCACCTCGCAGATGTTCTGCATCAGAGTTTCATTGTCCAGATTATCTGCCAGTGAAAGCAGCGTATTAACCATGGTCTGCATTTCCTGCGCTTTCGTCAGCGCATTCTGGGCATTTTCCTGCTCATTGGACATTACTTCATGCCCGAAAACGAAATATACCTGATCAGACTGATACGCTGCATCCTCTGTCTCATTGATTTCTTCAATGACCGGCTTCAGGATCTTCCGGAACAACTGCTTCAGCTTGATTTCCAGTTTGCTGCACTTGAGATCAAGCAGTGAATATGCTGCCTTGATTGCAATGTTGGTTGTGGCATTGGTGTCTTTCAGGCCTGCGGTATTCAGCCCCATGCCGAATCGGTAGATATTCTTCTCATCCAGCTCAAGTTTTGCCTGCCGAGCCTGATACGGGACATCCACCGTTTTGACATCCAGACCGCCATCTTCGTCTACTCCGATAATTTTCTTGGTCTTAAGATTGGTCTGCAGTTCATCCAGATTATCTCCCTGAAATCCCTTGACCACATGAATCGGGGTATCGAAATCAATCAGGTTATTGGAAAGGCTGCTGGCCATCAGATCATAATCGTCTATCAGGTCCTTGACCGTTTTCAGGCCGCTGAACTGCTTTTTAT
>CAVCYJ010000325.1:0-2689 GCA_963605995.1 Holdemanella biformis
TCTTTGCTATAGTCAAATTTTCCATCATTTTTTTCTTCAATAGCTTTTATCATATGGTAGGTATATTCATTATATGGTGTCGCAATTCCCAGTTCTCTTCCCATGCGGATCAGTGCACCTGAGAACATATCAATCTCTGTATGGTGCCCTGCATCCAGATCCTGTAACGTAGAATATCTCGCAGCCGGAGGAACAGCACTTCCATGACCGGAGGATGCGGCCGCCTTACTGATATCAATCCCTTTCGCCGCTGCGATGGCTTCCAGCTCCTGTCTGAGTCCGTTGCTGATGTGCTTCATATGAATACTGTCCTGATAGCAGCCCACTCCTGCGCCAAGAACTGCCTGCGGCAGATTATTGCAGACATTCAGCCTGAATTTGCTCCACATTTCTTCTCTGATATATTCCGTAGAGCGATAGTGCAGCCCGGTATCTTTGAAAAGTTCCTCTATTGCCTGTACACGTTCGCTCTGATACGGAGCAGAAAGTTCTCCGAAAATAATTCCGATCGTAGTTTCCGGATCGAAACAGTAGCCACTTCCTTCTTTATGAGAAGCAACTTTGATCAGTGAATGCAGGATGTGGGAAGCTTCAATTTCGGCAGAGATCAGTTCTTCACTGTCCACACCGTTCATAAGACTCATAACTGTAGTATTCTCTCCTGTAATCGTGCGGATACTGTCCAGCGCACCTGGCAGTGCTCCATATTTCAGAGCCACGATCAGCAGGTCTGTTCCTCTTGCTTCCTGTGGTGTCCATACCTCAGGATGATAGGTCACACCATTAATCATGCAGCCTTTTTTCATTCGTTCTGCACGTTCTCCCTCTGCAATAACTCCCAGCCTGATATCTTCCCGCCCAGAAAGTCCCCATATCACATAGGAACCAACTGCTCCTGCGCCAAGGACTGCAACTGTTTTTATCTTCATTTTTCTGTATCCCCTTCGTATATTTTTATATTTTCTGATTCATGTTAAAGTTCTATGTACATTCTCGCCTCATAAGGTTTCAGGATATTATCTTCTCTTTCTGTATAGTTGCCGATCAGGAGTTTCCTGTCTTTCATTTCTTCCAGCATATCACATTTCTCTGTTTCGCCATAGAAATTGCAGAATACATAGAGTTTTGCATCTTCTGTGGTTCGTTTGTATGCGAAAAGGTGTTCATTTTCTTCCAGAAGCATTTCAAAGTCTCCGTCTACGAATACCGGATATTCTTTTCGGAATGCGATCAGCTTCCTGTAGCAGGTAAAAATGGAGTACTCATCGTTAATCTGAGATTTGGCATTGATGGTTTTGTAGTTTGGATTTACTTTGAGCCATGGAGTACCTGTGGTAAATCCGGCATTTTCTGTATCATCCCACTGCATCGGGGTTCTGGCATTGTCGCGGCCTTTTGCATAAATGGATTCCATGATATCTTCTTTGGCATAGCCTTTTTCCAGACGTTCTTTATACATATTCAGGGTTTCAATATCCCTGTAGTCTTCAATTCCAAACTTCACATTGGTCATTCCGAGTTCTTCACCCTGGTATACATATGGCGTTCCCTGTAACCCATGGAGAAGTGTCGCAAGCATTTTGGCAGATTCTATACGGTATTCTTTGTCATTGCCCCAACGGGAGACGATTCTCGGGAGATCGTGGTTATTCCAGAAAAGGCTGTTCCATCCACATTTGCAGAGTTCTTTCTGCCATTTCTTTATGATCTGCTTAAATTTCATAAACGGGAATGGTGCAAGATCCCATTTCTCTTTTCCCTCCTGCTGGTCAAGAAGAATATGTTCAAACTGAAATATCATGGAAAATTCGCTGCCGTCCGGATTGCTGTAGAGCTTTGCAAGTTCTGTGTTTACACCCCAGGTTTCGCCTACTGTGATCAGGTCGCCTTTCTGGAATGTAGCTCTGCTCATTTCACGGATATAGTCATGCAGCATCGGACCGTTTGCCGTAATTTCCCTGTCAGGCTCTTTTGCGATCTGGTCGATCACGTCCAGACGGAATCCGCCTGCGCCTTTTTTCATCCATCCGTAGATCATATCGTATAATTCCTGTCTGACTTTCGGATTATCCCAGTTCAGGTCCGGCTGTTTCACCGAGAACTGGTGGAAATAGTACTGTTTAAGTTCCGGTACCCATTCCCATGCAGAACCTCCGAAAGATGCTTTCATGTCATTCGGCAGAACTCCCTCTACACCATCCCGCCATACATAGTAATCGTGGTATGGATTGTCTTTGCTCTTCTTTGCTTCTGTAAACCATTTGTGTTCATCGGAAGAATGGTTCAGAACAAGATCCATGATCATGTAAATGCCGCGTTTCTTTCCTTCTTCAATGAGACGTTGCATATCGTCAAGGCATCCAAACATCGGATCAATGTCTGTATAGTCTGAAATATCATAGCCGTTATCATCCTGCGGGGATTTAAAGACCGGTGATAACCAGACTGCGCCAATGCCGAGTTCCTTCAGATAATCGAGACGGCTGATAATTCCGTTGATATCTCCGATTCCATCACCGTTGCTGTCCTGAAAACTCTTCGGATAAATCTGATATACTACGATTTTCTTCCACCATCTGTCTGCTGCATGATTCTGTCCCATAAGTAAATGACCTCCGTTCGTATGATTGATATCTTTATTATACAAAGATTTCCGGCTGCGGTACAGAACAAAATACGCAGAAATATA
>CAVCYJ010000326.1:0-2615 GCA_963605995.1 Holdemanella biformis
TATTTTTCCGCAGTCGATAACTTTATCGTCTGAGCGGATTCAACGCTGTTTGTGCAGTTTAGTGCAACAAAAAAGCACCGTAAATTGAATACGATGCTTTAGAATATTGCTTGAATTAAAAATCTAATAAATATGTGCCGTCTGCATACTTTCTAAATGTGACATATGTTTTTCCATACAATTCAAGCATTTGTTTTGTAACATACCCACCAGATGGTGTTCCAATTTTTTTACGAATCCACTCACCTAAAATCGAATTACTTTCAACGCTGTGAATAGCTTTATTATTTTGCTGAGCCATTCGCATATGAAAAGAACCAAAGTCCTTTGTTATGACCTTGAACATCGGACAATTTTCATCATCCGGATTAACTCGGTCCGGAAAAAATCCCTTTACTTTGTCTTGATGATTATATGGAATATAGGCTTGGTTGCGATTTCGCTTTGTTCCGTTTTTTCTAATTCCCCAGTTAATACCTGAGCCATATCCGGTATCACTGCCATCTGCACGAAGCAAGGAGACATTAAGTGTAGCAACTGGTTGCATTGCATCATACATTAGATAATCTTTTTCAGAATTATCTGGTTCTTCTGCCACATCGGGGCTGTTATTAACCACCTTACGAAGTTTCTCTCTAACCGAAGGGTCAAAGCAATCAATTGTGTCTGGTATTAAATTCTTATAGTACCAATACGCACTAAGTGGGTTACATCTGCTAACAGTTTCTCTACGCTTATAAAAGGCATTCATAGTATAATTTAATGAACCGCAATATGCTATCGTAGGAATAAGCTGAACTTGCTCATCTGGCTGCGACCAGATATAAATTTTTGAATGGACTTCTGGTCCGTTACAAATATATCTGCAACTAATTTTGGGCATTCCTCTTGATTCATTAAGAAAGTGAATCAAACGGCAAATATCTTCATGCTTTTTCTGAGAAAGACTCGACTTAGTCATTCCCAAAATAACCTCAACATCTAGACCTTTAACAAACCTGTTATTTTTTATTCCCTCTTGCAGAGCAATCATATGTGTTGAGATTCTTTCACAATCTGTAAAAGCAGTAACAATTTTTAATGAGTTACATGGAGAGAAATTCTCAATTCTTGCCGGAGCATACAAAACAGGCTCGTCGAATTTCTCTGATATGAATGTCTCTTCTTTAGTTATTTCATCAAATCTTGGAATCATAATCACTCCTCCATGTTAGCAGGTATCCAAGGGTAATCAATTCCCGCAAAACTATTAAGCACCGCAGTGATTACAACTTCTGATAGTTGGCACGGAACAGCCATTCCTATTTGTTTGCGGACACTACTGTAATTGCCAACAAATTCATAATTATCTGGAAATGTTTGAATCCTTGCCCGTTCTCTATTTGTAAGTTCTCTATCCGTCCAGTGATACATAAATGTACCACCGCCACCAGCTGCTGTAACAGTATAAGCCGGCTTATCTGGGTCGAGTTTTCTATATATTTGACTAATTTTAGTTTTAGTTTTTATTTTGAGTTCTTCAGGAAATGACTCTCCAAGTCTCTCCTCTGCTTGCCAAACATTTTCTCCAGCATTTATAAAAGACAATCTTCTTATAACCTTTTGGCTTAACTTTCGAACTTCATTGTTTGGTGCATTATCTGGAATTTCTGCCAGTGCTGTTCTTGCCGTAATATCGCAAGAAGCATACATTTTAGGGTCTGGGACATGAAACTCGACAGGTAAATCATTACGAATACCGACGATAATAACTCTATGACGAGTTTGTGGCACTCCATACTGTTCTGCTTTATACAAATTCACGTTAAGCTTGTATCCCGCAGCCCTCATATCGTCAAGAATAATCTGGAAATCTCCAGAACCAGCCGAACGAATCCCCGAAACATTTTCAGCGACAAACCACTTCGGTTGATATGTCTTTAAAACCTCAATGCCATACCAATACAATTGACCAAACTTCTCATTTGCCAATCCTTTATGTTTTCCTACATTAGAAAAGCTGTTGCAAGGAAATCCATAACAAAATGCGTCAATTTCTCCAAGCTTATCAATCTCAAGTTCACGAACATCACCGCAATAAACAGAGTCAGGGTCTTCGGGACAGATGTTTTTTCTGTAAGTTTCACAGGTGTCTGAATCATAATCATTTGCCCATGCATGTGAAAGCGAAAGTTTTCCATCGTTACTTGCAGACCGCAAAGCACCGCATGCAAGACCGCCCGGACCACAAAAGAGTTCGCCTAATCTATACACTTCTTTTTCCATTAATGTTCCTCCTCGGAATGGTAAAGCCATTCCTTTTCTATTTCTTCATATGGAAGATTGTGTTTTTCGCAAAATTCTTTTATATGCTTCATTGCGGTAAGGTTTGGCTTTCCTCTGCCATTTTCCCATCGGTTTATTGAAGCAACTGATGAATTTATCTCTTTAGCAAATGCTTCTTGAGATAAAAAAGCTCTTTGACGTGTTATTCTAATGATTTCTGCAAAAGCCATATAATCACTCTCCTCTCACAATCCTTGTATCAGTTTATCATAAACCAATCATTTTTTCAAGACTAACCCCTTCCACCATACCCCCAACTTATTAACCTCTTGACCTCTTGAAAGAAAAAA
>CAVCYJ010000327.1:0-2584 GCA_963605995.1 Holdemanella biformis
GGAAGTGACCATGCGGATCCGGACGAAGTATCTGCATCTGTTGCAGGTGCGATCCGCGTAGGCTATCGTTCTTTTGACTGCGCAGCCTGCTATGGAAACGAAGATCAGATTGGAAAGGTTTTCGCACAGGCTTTTGAAGAAGGTGTGGTAAAGAGAGAAGAGCTCTTTATTGCATCCAAAGTATGGAATGATATGCACGGAAAAGGAGATGTTCTCCTTGCCTGCGCAAAAACGCTAAAGGATCTGGGTCTGGATTATCTGGACATGTATTATGTACACTGGCCATTTCCGAACTATCATGCACCACACTGTGATGTTGATTCACGTAACCCTGATTCCAAACCATTCTCAGTAGAACGTTTTATGGCAACCTGGAGACAGATGGAGCGTCTGGTGGATATGGGACTGACTAAACACATCGGTATGTCAAATATGACAATCCCGAAATTAGAGGCAGTTCTGCCACTGTGCAGAATCAAACCTGCAGCGATTGAGATGGAGCTTCATCCATGCTTCCAGCAGCCGGAATTGTTTGACTATTGTCGGAAACAGGGGATTGAAGTGATTGGCTTCTGTCCGATTGGTTCTCCGCAGCGTCCGGAGAGAGATAAAATGCCGGAAGACATTGCGGACATTGAACTTCCGGAAATGAAAAAAATCGCAGAAGCTCACGGAGTACATCCTGCAGTGATCTGTATTAAATGGGCAGTACAGAGAGGGGCATCACCGATTCCGTTCTCATTAAAAGAGAAAAATTATACCATGAACCTGAAATGTGTGACAGAGGATCCGCTGACAGAAGAAGAAATGGAAATAATCCGCTCACTTGATAAGAACAATCGCCTGATCAAAGGCCATGTATTTTTATGGGAGGGAGCTCATGACTGGCATGATCTCTGGGATGAAGATGGAGTGATCGTAGAGTAACATAAAGCCTTCGTATTTGTTCGATAATGTGTTTGAAATAATAAAAAGATGAAAAATGAGGGTGCGGATGAACGCACCCTCATTTTGTGCGAAATACACAAAAAAACAACAGATAAGATTGAAAAAACAGTGAAAATATGATATAATACATCCAATATACAGTAACCATTATATAATGCGCAGCGCAGTGGATGCGAATATCCGCTTGACTCCATCTGATGCATATAACAGATTAGATGGCAGTTTTCGGTATTTTATCAGACAGAAAAAAACGGGGGTACTGCCAGGGGGGAAAGGAACGGCAGTAATCAGTGAAGCTGTCTGTACTTATGGGGGATAAAGATTATATGTATAAGATATTATTGGTAGATGATGAGATTCTGGTCAGAGATGCGATCCGGGAGAATATGGACTGGAAAGGTCTGGACTGCGAACTGGTGGGGGATTGTGAGAATGGCAGACAGGCAGCGGAGTTTGTAGAGAACAATGAAGTGGATATTGTTCTGACCGATATCTGTATGCCTTATATGGATGGAATGGAACTCAGCGAGTTTCTGCATGATAATTATCCGGATATTCTGATCGTAATATTCAGCGGATTCGGTGAATTTGAATATGCAAAGAAAGCAATACGCTATAATGTAAGCGAGTATATGCTTAAACCGGTTACTGCCATGGAGCTGACAAAGGTAATCCGGAAGATGAAGGAGAAGCTTGATTTCAGAAGAAAAGAACAGAAGAAAATGGAATCTCTGACCCAGACTTCCAAGGATTATCACAGAAATGTGGATGTCATCCGGTCGAAGGCACTGGAAACACTGGTAAACTGTACCAGAGATGTACAGATAAGTCTTCAGGAGCTGCAAAAGCTCGGAATCAGCTTTGAATGTTCAAGCTTCCGTGTAGCTGTTTTTGATATGGATACTTATTCGGAACTTTATCAGGTGGACATGAATAAGCAGCAGGAAAGTGCACTTATGTCTTTTGTACTTTTTAATGTAAGCAATGAGATCGTAGACAGAGAGAAGGCGGGTATTGCCTATCAGGAAGGAAGCAACCGTATCTGTGTGATATTTACCGGAAACAGATCAAGAGAATTTGCTGAGAAAATACATAATATCTGTAATGAAATCCAGGAAAAGGTAAAAGCGGTCATCGGTATTGAGACATCAATCGGGATCGGAAGTTGGGTCAGATCACCCCGGGAACTGATTTATTCGTATAGCCTCGCAAGGAAAGCCATCGGCTATCGCTATCTGCTTGGCGGGAATCTTCTCTTTGATATGGAAGAGAAAAAGACAGACAACAGTATTAATATTATAAAAGAACTGGAAACACTGACGGATGGGATCAAGGCAGGAAACCGGCAGCAGGTGACAGAAACGCTGGATCAGATCGAAGAAAAGATCAAAGGGGCACTGGTGGAAAAAAGCTATGCCTGTATCTATCTTCAGCAGGTGATCCGTGCGATCGGAAATACCTGTCAGTCGCTGAGTGACGAACCGGAGAAGATCATAACACAGAGAGAAAAACTTCTGAAGGCGGTTTCTCAGGCAAAAACCTTTGATAAGGCTGCAGGGCTGGTAAAGGAATATGCGGGAAATGTCTTTGATTCCTTACAGGAGCTGAACAGTTCCAGCAGTCAGAGACAGGGAAT
>CAVCYJ010000328.1:0-2554 GCA_963605995.1 Holdemanella biformis
GCAGGAACCAGGTTATAATTTCCGCAGAGATTGTCCTCGCAGAACTGTCTGTATTCCGGTACAAATACCAGGTCTTTTGTATCCATGATCGCCGCATTTGCAAAGCCCATGGAAAGTGCTTCCTTTATTAAATCCATAAGAATGTCTCCCTTCAGCAAAGGCAGGGGTCTCCAACTTTGTCAACCCTGCATATATAATTCTGAACAGTCAGATTATAACATTTCTGAAGAGAGAATAACAGACTGGATGGATGAAAATCAGTTCTGATTTTGTTTTCTGATCAGTTCTGCAGCTTTTACCATGTTTCGGAGGCTGGCATCTGTTTCAGGGATTCCTCTGGTCTTTAAGCCACAGTCAGGATTTACCCATAACTTGTCTTTTTCAATCTTGGTGAGCATGATATTCAAAGTATTTACAATCTCTTCTACAGATGGTACACGAGGAGAATGGATATCATACACACCCGGTCCAACTTCTGTTTCAAAATGATTTTCTTTCAGGGCATCCAGGATCTGAAGGTCAGAACGGGATGCTTCAAAAGTGATCACATCTGCATCCATATCGTCAATTGCCGGGATGATATCTGTAAATTCACTGTAGCACATATGTGTATGGATCTGCGTTTCCGGCTTCACACCGCTGTGAGTCAGGCAGAAGGCAGGGATCGCGAAATCAAGATATTCTGTGTACCAGTCAGTTTTGCGAAGCGGCAGCTTTTCTCTCAGTGCGGCTTCATCAATCTGGATCATTTTGATTCCGTTTGCTTCCAGGTCAAGGACTTCGTCTCTGATCGCAAGCGCAATCTGGGAGATAGATTCTTTAATGGAAATATCTTCACGCGGGAAAGACCAGTTCAGGATGGTGACAGGTCCGGTGAGCATTCCTTTCATTACTTTTCTGGTTAATGACTGTGCAAAAACAGACCATTCAACGGTGATCGGATTCTTGCGGTATACATCTCCCCAGATTACCGGCGGCTTTACGCAGCGGGTTCCGTAGGACTGTACCCATGCTTTTTCTGTAAAGAGAAATCCACCTAAGGCTTCACCAAAATATTCTACCATGTCGTTTCGTTCATACTCTCCGTGAACCAGTACATCCAGACCGATCTCTTCCTGCCAGGTGACACATTCTGCGATTTTTCTCTTGTTAAAGTCTACATATTCCTCTTTGGAAATATTGCCTTTTTTGTATGCGGCACGGGTGGATTTTACATCTTTTGTCTGTGGAAATGAGCCGATGGTAGTAGTAGGAAAATCCGGAATCTCAAGTACTTTTTTCTGCAGTTTCTGGCGCTCACTTCTCTTTGGAAGTCTTACATAATCACTTTCTGTTACTTTGGCAAGTCTTTCCGTTACTTCGGGATTTTCACAGTCTCTTTTTTGGGTAAAAAGTGCGTGATTCTCTGTATATGCAGTTTCTGCTGTGTAATCTGACAGCTCTGCCAGTGTGCTGATCTCTTTCAGCTCTGTCAGCTTTTCTTCTGCAAAAGCAAAGTGTGATAAATACTCCTGTGAAAGTTTCTTTTCATGCTTTAATGTATATGGAACATGAAGGAGAGAGCAGGAGGTGGAAAGTACGCAGCGGATGTTCTGCTTTTTGAGTGCATCCAGTGTCTTTAATGTCTTATCATAATTGTTTTTCCAGATATTTTTTCCGTTTACCAGACCTGCGAATAACAGTTTATCCTGCGGGAAACCGAATTTAGTGATCAGGTTGAAAGTTTCTTTGCCTTCGATAAAATCAAGTCCGATCCCGTCAAAATCTAACCGGATCAGTTCCTGATAAATGTCTCTGACATCTCCGAAATAGGTCTGTAATAAAACCTGGCAGTTACCCTTGCAGGAGAGAACTGCATGATAAATTTTCAGGAAAAGTTCAATGTCATCTTTGTCCATATCTCTTACCAGAGCCGGTTCATCGAACTGTACCCATTTAATCTGGCTCTCATCACATTTTCTGAGAAGTTCCTGATATGCACTGATGACTGCATCTACATAATCATCAGCAGTTTTTTTGCCTGTATATCTGCATAATTTCAGCACAGTGTATGCACCGATCACAACAGGTTTTGTTTCGATTCCAAGCGCTTTTGCCTCTGCATATTCATCCCAGAGTTTATTTCCGGAAATCTTTATCTCAGTGTCATCTTCTACTTCAGGAACGATGTAATGATAGTTGGTATTAAACCATTTCTTCATGGCAAGAGCCTTAACATCGCCGCATTCGTTCTGATATCCTCTTGCCATGGCAAAGTAAGTGTCAAGGTCTGACAGGCTCAGGTTCTTATAACGCTCTGGCACGATTCCCAGTAAGACTGCTGTGTCAAGCATCAGGTCATAGTGTGAAAAGTCATTACTGGAAATATAATCAATCCCGGCATTCTTCTGTGTGTTCCAGTGGATGGCTCTTAATGATCTGGCAGTGTCTGATAATTCTGATGCCGTGATTTCTTTTCTGAAATATTTTTCTGAAGCAAATTTTAATTCTCTTAATGTACCGATTCTCGGAAATCCGATTACTGATGTCTGCATAATATCCTCCTGTTGAATTG
>CAVCYJ010000329.1:0-2543 GCA_963605995.1 Holdemanella biformis
ACCACATCATAGATGAACGGTATCTGCCGTCTTCTAATTTATAGTCTATCTTTTCACGTTTGTTACAACGTTCTGCAGATGTTCTTGCATTATACTCCAGTTTCCATTCTTCACTGCTACGTGGAGGAGTATTGAAGAGTCTTGGATTATCCTTTAATACAAGATGAACATTTCTTCCATACTTTGCGTCAGAACAAGGTTCCGTGCAAGTGCAATGAGGGGTACCGCCTTTGGCTGTAATCTTAGGACAACGATATTTGATGCGTCCTTTTCGGGGCTCTACGGCAGCTTGCTTCATAGGAAAACCCTTAGGACATAAAGGAATCCCATCACTGTTTATAGAAATATCGTCTTTATAGACTGGCGGTCTTCCGCATTTCCAGTTGAGATCAATAAAAGGTGTGATATTGTTTTGTTTACAGTAATTATAGTAAGGCATCGCATCATGCGCTGAATCCAGAAGAAGCTTAGTCACAGTTACTTCTGGGAGCATCTTTTTCATGGAAAACCAGTTGTATAAAAAACCATGCGAGTCGTGCCGTGAAGCAGGACTCAGAAAAGGAAATACAGGCAGGTCATTTTCAGAATCAGAAGCAGTCAGCATGTATAAGTCGTATCCAAAATAATGACGGTTGCGGTAGGAATCCCAACCGACATCACAGTCGGGCTGATGATAGATACGGTTGCATTTGCAATCACGAATTCCGTTTTCCAAACAGCTACAGGTTCTTGTTTTCCGCTCTTGAGCGGAAGTATAAACGGGAGTTCCGTCACCGGCTAAGGCAAGGGAGTTTAAAGAGATAAGCCCCAGACTGGCAGAATTCTGAAGGAAAAAAGAATTGAAAATTTCCCAAAGTTTTGTGCAGGGAGCCATATCAGCAGGAGGATTTTTTTCAAACTGCTGAAAGAGATCATCAACGGTAAGTTTATCGACAGGAGCAGCTTTTTGTTCTTTACCTTTTGGTTTCTGAGGTTTTACCTTAGGAGGATGAACTGCATTAGTCAGATTCTTGTCAGAAGATAACCAGAGACGTCTGTGGAAGTCATAAAAGGTACCGACACCAGGAGTATCGCCGACAAAGAAGCCGGAAATGATGGCGTGAAGATGATTTTCTTTCAGGTCAGCAGCAAATCTGGTATAGGAAGTAAGTTTAAATGCGGCAGAAACGAGGATAGCACGAAGCATATCGGAAGGGAGTCTTGGTTCAGGACCAAAGACAGAATACCGATCCTTCATAAGTTCATCAACTTGTGACAGATCAAGATTCCAAAATTTATCAAGGATCTGCCAGGTGGAAGAAGAAAAAGAAGTTGTAGCATTTGGATAATATTTACGAAGTTGAGTCAGGACACGATCCTGATAGGCGGAATGCCCGCCAATGTTAATAGGTTTCAATGAAACACACCTCCAAATCAAAAAGTCTGTTCCGGCTGGAGCCGGGACGATATGCCTTATTAATCAAGAGGCGCGAAGCGCCGCATTTTTAGAGGTGAATGTCAAGGACTTTTTTGAAAAAGGTGGAGAAAAAATAAAAATGGAATCTCAGAAGCCTTGTAAATGCAGAGTTAAAGATTCCGAGAGACTATAGAATAAGAAAAGGAGAACCTATGATGAAAGTATTCGTATACAGAAAATGCAGCACGTGCATGAAAGCTTTAAAATGGCTGGAAGCACACAACATAGAATTTGAAGAACGTGCAATTAAAGAAGAAAATCCAACTTACGAAGAATTAAAAGAATGGTACACAATGAGCGGACTTCCACTCAAAAAGTTCTTCAATACCAGTGGTATGATATACAAACAGATGAACCTTAAAGATAAATTAAAAGAAATGACCGAAGACGACCAGTTAAAACTCCTGGCAACAGACGGAATGCTCGTAAAACGCCCATTAGTAATCGGAGATAACTTCGCCCTGACCGGATTCAAAGAAAAAGAATGGGAAGAGAAATTATTATAAGATGAAATATATAATATCATAATTTTGCAGGCTTCCGGTAAACACCAAACGCCCGGAAAAATAAAATTTTATTTAATCACATCCAGCAGTTGCATAGAAAACCTTACAAACAGAAAAGAAGATATATATTGTATTCCAGGTGACTTTGAACGAAGTGAACGGAACCAGGAATACAATATATATCTTCTTTTCTGTTCAATACATACATAGCAACTGCGTCCCAGCGATTAAATAAAAATATATTTTGACACTCAAAATACTTGACAAACAAAATTTCTTGATATATACTTTGATGGTCAAAATAATTTAGAATCAAAATAAATCAGAGGTATTTATAATGACTGGAAGAATATGTGGGACAGGATCTTGCGTACCATCATTTGCAATGGACAACAATGACATTGCGAAACTGGTTGATACCAGTGATGAGTGGATCCGGGAGAGAACCGGAGTTGTGAGACGTCATATTATCAGAGAAGAGACGACGGTATCCATGGCAGCCGAAGCCGGAAGGCGTGCACTTGAAAATGCAGGAATTGCTGCAGAAGCTGACCGACGAAAGCGCGGCATTCGACGCCGCG
>CAVCYJ010000330.1:0-2497 GCA_963605995.1 Holdemanella biformis
CTCCCTGATTCATCTTCCAGGTATCCGGATTATGACAGAACTGGCATCTCATGGCACATCCGCTCAAAAATATCACATATCTTACTCCGGGTCCGTCAACGGACCCGAAGCTTTCCAGAGAATGAACATAGCCTTTTATCTGTTTATTATCCATTATATGATCATCCATTCATTACATTCTGTCGTGGCAGGTTCTGGCAATAACGTCTAACTGCTGCTCTCTTGTAAGGTCGATGAACTTAACAGCATATCCTGATACACGGATCGTGAAGTTTGCATATTCTTCTTTTTCCGGATGTTCCATTGCATCGATCAGTTTTTCCTTGCCAAATACGTTTACATTGAGGTGATGAGCACCCTGATCAAAGTATCCGTCAAGTACGTGTACCAGATTCTCTGTACGCTCATCATCGCTGTGTCCCAGAGCATCAGGGTTGATCGTCTGAGTATTGGAGATACCATCAAGAGCATCTTCATAGTCAAGTTTTGCAACAGAGTTCAGGGAAGCAAGAAGTCCGTTCTGCTCTGCACCGTAAGATGGGTTTGCACCAGGAGCAAGAGGTTCACCGGCCTTTCTTCCATCCGGAAGAGATCCTGTAGCCTTACCGTAAACAACGTTAGAAGTAATAGTAAGGATAGATGTGGTTGGCTTGGAATCACGATAAGTATGAATGTGTTTCAGTTTCTCAAGGAATGTAGACAGAAGAGTTGTTGCGATCTCATCTGCTCTGTCATCATCATTACCATAACGTGGGAAGTCACCCTCAACCTGGAAGTCTGTTGTAATTCCATCCTCATCACGGATAGCTTTAACTTTTGCATATTTGATAGCGGACAGGGAGTCAACTACATGAGAGAATCCTGCGATACCTGTTGCGAAAGAACGCTCAACCTTTGTATCGATCAGAGCCATCTCTGCTGCCTCATAGTAGTATTTGTCATGCATATAGTGGATCATGTTCAGTGTTCCAACATACAGATGAGCCAGCCAGTCCATCATCTTGTCATATTTTGCGATTACTTCATCATAGTCAAGATATTCAGAAGTGATCGGCTGATACTGAGGTCCTACCTGCTGTTTTGTCTTCTCATCAACACCACCGTTGATAGCGTAAAGAAGGCATTTTGCAAGGTTTGCACGGGCACCGAAGAACTGCATCTCTTTACCTGTCTCTGTAGCAGATACACAGCAGCAGATGCTATAATCATCGCCCCATACCGGACGCATAACATCATCATTCTCATACTGGATAGAACTTGTTGTAACAGAAATATTTGCAGCATATTTCTTGAAGTTCTCAGGCAGTCTTGAAGAATAAAGTACTGTAAGGTTTGGTTCCGGAGCCGGTCCCATATCTTCCAGTGTGTGCAGAAAACGATAATCGTTCTTTGTTACCATGGAACGTCCGTCCTGACCCATACCTGCTACTTCCAGAGTCGCCCATACAGGGTCACCGGAGAATAACTGATTGTAAGAAGGAATACGTGCAAATTTAACCATACGGAATTTCATTACCATGTGGTCAACAAGCTCCTGAGCTTCTTTCTCTGTAAGAGTTCCGTTCTGGAGATCTCTTTCAATATAGATATCAAGGAATGTGGAGATACGTCCAACACTCATTGCAGCACCGTTCTGAGTCTTGATTGCTGCAAGATATCCGAAGTACAGCCACTGGAATGCTTCTCTTGCATCTTTAGCCGGTTTGGAAATGTCATATCCGTAAGATTCAGCCATAACTTTCATGCCTTTCAGAGCACGGATCTGGTCTGAGATCTCTTCGCGAAGCTGGAAGTCATAACGTCTCATACCCTGACGGTCGCATGCTGCAAAGTCTTTCTGTTTTCCTTCGATCAGGGCATCAATTCCGTACAGAGCCACACGTCTGTAGTCACCAACGATACGTCCACGTCCGTAAGTATCCGGAAGGCCTGTAAGGATCTTATTGTGACGGGCTGCTTTCATTTCAGGTGTGTAGATATCGAATACACCCTGGTTATGTGTTTTGAATTCATAGTTATGAAAAACGTCTTTAATCTTGTCGCTTACTTTATATCCATAAGTCTCGCAAGCCTGCTCAGCCATTTTGATACCGCCATATGGCATGAAAGCACGCTTCAGAGGTTTATCTGTCTGAAGACCAACAACTTTTTCAAGGTCTTTTGTCTCTTCATCAATATATCCTGGTCCATATGCTGTCAGAGATGTAACTACCTCTGTTTCCATATCAAGGACTCCGCCTTTAGCACGCTCTTCCTTCTGAAGTGCCTGAAGTTTTTCCCACAGTTTATTTGTAGCTTCTGTAGGTTCTTCCAGGAAAGAAGCATCTCCGTCATATGGCGTATAGTTCATTCCGATAAAGTTACGCACATCGATTTTTTCTTTCCAACGATTGCCTTTAAAGCCATTCCACTGTTCAAAGTCTTTCATTCTTACAATACCTCTTTCTTTAGAATATTTCCGCGCATCTCCTGCCACTTTGACGCAGGATTAACAATT
>CAVCYJ010000331.1:0-2478 GCA_963605995.1 Holdemanella biformis
TTTGCCAGAACTTCATATTTTTCACGGTACACGGCTATGCTGTGATATTCAAATTCCGCAGTCCTTTTCTCATCACTCATATTTCTCGTGCATCCCCTTTATTGCATCTTTTATTCTCTCGCGCAGGCTCACCGGTTCCAGCACTTCCACATACGGGCCATACTGCAGAGCCCAGTAAAACATGGATTCCTCGTTGCAATAGAAGCGCACCTCGATCTGTCCCGGCACATCTGTCTTTTTTATGTGAAGATTCTTCCCCAGCCAGTCCACCAGCTCGTTCATCATTTTCTCTTCTGTCAGCATTCTTACCGGAATGCTCGGACCGCTGAACATATAAATGTGCTCTGCCATGTGCTTCGGCAGGTTAAATCCGTTCTGAAAATCCTTGATTTCTTTCTGCGGCTTTGCTTTCTCATCCATCATCTGTACGCAGGTCATTCTGTCGAGTCGGTAATGAGAAATGTCATCATACTTGTCATAATTTCCGATCAGGTAGAAATGCCCATTGTTGGCTACTATCTGATAGGGATTGACGATATACGGTTCCTCGCGTCTGGGATGCAGCTTAAACTTGATATCATAATCATTGTAAACAAAGCTGATTTTCTTCTTTTCCGATATTGCATCATTCACTGTATCGAGTGCGTACATTAGCTGCTTGTTATCTGCGTGCTGCAGATCCGGCAAGTTGCTGATGTGCGAAACCTTTGCTGCAAAGTATCGGTTCCCCATGCCCTTGAGCTTTTCAATCAATATTTTCGCCTGCTTCTGCGTGAGATTCTTCGAAAACAGGACACTGTCGATCAGCATCCGAAGTTCAGCATTTTCAAATTCCCGCTCTGCAAGATAATAGCCGCCATCCATAGAGATATCATAGCCAAGCTCTTTGAGATAAAGGATGTTGTTCTTGACAGACCGGCGGTCACACTCCATATCGTAATTTGATTTCAGCAACCGGATGATTTCCTGCTGTGTAAGCTTGTGATCCTCATCCGAATATTCCTTCAGAATATCGAGAATCAGCATATTCAGCATTTTCTTATTTGCGGTAGCATACATAGCCTTTCTTTCCTCTTTAGCCATAAAATAGTTGTCTGAAATTTCTGTCTACTGTTTTTATTATACTCCCTTCGAGCACATAGTGCCAGCTGTAATGTGCATTATTTTGTACATAGAAGTTCAATCCGTGCCCTCTGGAACTCAAGCGGAAAGTAGAGCTTAAACCATGCAAGCCACCAGATATGAAGCGCATAAATATATGCATGAGCACGCGGGAACATATACCAGACCCTCTCACAGGCATTCACAAACCATTCCGGTGCATCAGCTTCCTGTAATCTACTTTTGTAATGCCGCCATTTTTCGTTTCCGCTTTTTGCTTTTCCCTTCCTCACAAACTCTGTAATATGGAACGCATCCTCTCTGTTGAAACCAAGTGCCAGCAAGCATTCAAAAACGTCTTCTCTGGAGGCGAGAATGCCGTCCTTAGTAAATCCCTCTTGTTCTATTAACTCCTCCATATTTCGTTCCCAGACGCCAGTTCCATGCGCCAGGCAAAAAAGCTGAACAACATCTGTAAATTTTTCCACATGAATCTTTTCTGCAATTGTTCTGATAAATTCAGATTCCATTCCCGGTATGCCATTGACAGATACGTCTCCTCTGCCGCCAATGACAGCTCCTACATCCAGATCATCAAGCGGTATTCTTTCTGCGTTAATCCCGATTTCATTGGTCAACAGATGCAGCATATTAACCTGATCGTTTGTCAAAATGTAAAATATTGATCCGATACCCTCTAAAGCGCCATAGGAATCCAGAAGTTTATTTTTTGCTTCCATCGGAAAATTCAGGCTGATTTCCGGATACTTATTTCCATCTACTCCAATTGCAAATTCCGGATACAAAATCCACCTGCTTTCTATTGGATTTACGCAGGTGATTCCACAAAGATATGCTGTCAACAGACTGCCAAGGCAACCGCGATATCCAATCTCATACAGATTAAGTCCTGATTTCCTGACCAGTTCTCTTACAAGAAGCAGCGTTGCATCTGCACCACTCTCAGATAATGATTGCAATTCCCAGTCAAGCTGATCCAGGTATTCTTGCGGAACTTCATCCTGGAATATCTCATGAAGACGTCCATAACAGATATTTCTTAGTCTGATACCTGCATTGTCAAATGTCCTTGTCCATGCCGTGCCTGATTGCTTACCCCAACCCTGAAGCTCTTCATCAGAAACATAAAAGTACTGTCTGTTCTCATATTCCCTGGCATCCTGTTCATAATCCTTTATCGTTCGGAGTGTTTCAGCCGGTATATGGTCGATTGCTATAACCACCACATCCGCACATAATGCAATGATGTCCTGGTATTGCTCGGTGACATCTATATATTTTGCCTCTCCGAATTTTTTCCTGACGCCGCCCATATTGCATTCTTCTATTCCATATGTAAAAATACGCATCTTGTGA
>CAVCYJ010000332.1:0-2460 GCA_963605995.1 Holdemanella biformis
GATGTTGCGGAGAATGGTGTCAGAAGCATAACGCCTTCTGCAAGGGATGTATCGAAGTTCTCTACGTTAAGGATACCATCCATACCATCTACACCGAAGAATTTGATATCTGTCATGCCTGCTTCAGATGCCTGCTGAAGGATCAGGGCATTGTCTGAATAGTAGTTCGGAAGGAACAGAAGCTCTGCGCCGCTGTCTTTGATCTTGGAAAGCTGTACAGAATAGTCTGTATTGCTGTCTGTTGTATATGCCTCATCAGCTACAACTTCAAGTCCATCCTCTGCTGCTGCCTCAACGAAGGAATCATGGATTCCTGAGTTGTAGTCTGCTGCTGAATCATAAAGGACAGCTACTTTTGTAGCGAGTTCATGTTCAGAAATGAACTGTGCTGATTTTGTTCCCTGTGCAGGGTCTGTAAAGCACATACGGAATTCATTGGTTCCGGATGTGATACTGTCTACTGCTGTAGCGGAAGGTGTGAAAAGGAATGTGCTTTCAGCAGCCTCGGCACCTACTGCAATACAAGCTCCGGATGTTACTGTACCGCAGAGCATCTGCATTCCTTTGTCAAGAAGATCGTTGTATGCATTGACAGCTTTCTCAGGATCTCCCTGATCATCACCTGCATCCAGGATCTCTACGTTATATCCGTTGAATCCGCCGTTTTCGTTGATCTCTTCAGCAGCGATCTTGGCTGCGTTGTATACGTTGGTACCGTACTGTGCATAATCACCCGTCATAGGTCCGATCACACCGATCTTAAATGTCTCATCATCTGCTGCAAATGCTGATACCGGAGCGATTGCAGTCATAGTCAGTGCTGCAACAGCGGTAAGGCTGATTACTTTTTTCAGTTTTCTCATAATAACTTCCTCCTTAAATAATCGCATCAGGATTCCCTCCGGATGATTCTCCCTCTTTTCAGCAGAATATAAGTATCCGAAAACAAAAGCCCACTGGTGTTCCAGCCGGCTTTGGCTACCCTGACATTCTTTTTTGTAATGTAAGAATTATACCATCTTATATTTACTCACGCAAGAAAAATTTATGGTTTTCCATATTTTTTTCCGCGATTCAAAGACATATGACCGTCAGCGAAACAGTTGTCAGAACATTACGGAGTAATTTCCTATGATCGATATAAAATGATATAAAAAAAGATATATGAAAAAAACATATTCCAGTCTCTTCATATATCCTTTATTATCTGTCAAACCGCCGGCATCCGTTTCCGGACTGCCGGATGGTATATTATCTAAAATTTCTAAAATTAAGCAAATGCTTTTTTAGCGATCTCAGCGAGTGCTGCAAATCCTTCTGCATCGTTTACTGCAAGCTCAGCAAGCATCTTTCTGTTGATGTCGATGTTTGCAACTTTCAGTCCATGCATCATTTTGCTGTAGGATAATCCGTTCATTCTTGCTGCTGCGTTGATACGAGCGATCCAGAGCTGTCTGAACTGACGTTTTTTCTGCTTTCTTCCTGCATAGGAACTAGCAAGTGCTCTCATTACAGACTGTTTAGCAACTCTGTACTGTTTGGAACGGGCTCCTCTGTATCCTTTTGCCAGTTTTAATGTACGATTATGTCTTTTCTTTGCGTTTAATCCGCCTTTAATTCTTGCCATTTCTTAAATTTCCTCCTGTTCGTCTATCTTCTGTTTCTTATAAATATGGTAATGCTTTCTTCATGCTCTTAACATTTGTAGAATCAACAACAGTAGATTTTCTCAGATTTCTCTTTCTCTTCTGAGATTTCTTTGTTAAGATATGGCTCTTATAAGCTTTATTTCTTACTAATTTTCCTGTACCTGTTTTTTTGAAACGCTTTGCTGCTGCTCTACAAGTTTTAATTTTTGGCATTGTAATTTCCTCCTTGATCTGTATCTCTATTATATTTAACGTTTTTCCGTTAAAAACATGGTCATGCTTCTGCCTTCAACCTTCGGTGCCTTCTCCACGTTCGCTATATCTGCAAGCTTTTCTGCAAAATCATCCAGTACGTGTCTGCTGCTCGCCATGTGTGCCATCTCTCTTCCACGGAAACGTAAGGTTACCTTTACTCTGTCACCCTTGGAGAGGAATTTTCTGGCGGCGTTGACTTTCGTATTCAGGTCATTGGTATCAATGTTCGGAGAAAGTCGCACTTCTTTGACATCGATGGTTTTCTGCTTCTTCTTGGCTTCTTTTTCTTTTCTTGCAAGCTCGTAACGATATTTACCATAGTCGATAATCTTACATACCGGTGGCTTCGCCTGCGGGGCAATTTTTACCAGGTCAAGCCCTGCCTCCTGAGCTTTGAACATTGCTTCTTTCGCGGACATGATTCCAAGCTGTTCTCCGTCCGAACCGATTAAGCGTACCTCTTTGTCTCTGATCTGTTCGTTAATCATTAAATTGCTAATTGTAGTGCACCTCCATACCTGTTAGATAGATTCTAATGACTTCTCGTCGCCCTCAT
>CAVCYJ010000333.1:0-2450 GCA_963605995.1 Holdemanella biformis
TTCAGGCAGATGATTATAACAGGAATGCACCAACGATTATGGTTGCAGCTATCACCAGTGTTATGAAGAAAAGGTATCTTCCATCACATATAGAGCTTGGAGAAAATTTTGGATTGAAGAAGCCTTCAATGGTTCTCTTGGAACAGGTGCAGACAGTAAACAAAGATAATTTACAAGAGTACATCGGCACGGTTGATGATGAGCAGCTTATGCGGCACATAAATGCAACACTTAAAAAGACTTTTGGTTTATGGATTTACAAGCCGGAGAAAGCAGAAAACATTCGTTGCCTTTGTCCGAAGTGCCTGAATGGATATATTCAGAGTTTAGATTATATCGTCAGAAGACTTGACCCATTTGCAAAAGTTAAAGAGCGTTGTGAAAAGTGCGAGGGTTATGGCTGGGATTATGTTGTCGTTGACAGACACTCATCTTACAGAGAAAAGAGGGATGACAATGGCAGAAAGTAAATTTGAAGTCCCAATTTGGAAGAAATCATATCTTACCGTTGAAGAGGCAGTTGCGTATAGCGGTATCGGTTCAACGAAACTAAGAGAAATGTCTGATTCAGAATTTTGCCCGTTTGTACTATGGAATGGAAGAAAACGCTTATTCAAGAGAAGAAAATTAGATGAGTATCTGGATAACGCATATTCCATCTAAGTCAAATATGCGATACCAGCATTCGTATCGTGGGCATAAAAAAGAATTTGAATTACCATAGGGGCAGAAATTAAAGAGGAGGTGCTTCGGCAGTGACAGAATTCAAAATTCCTATATGGGAAAAGTCAAATCTTACAGTTGATGAAGCAGTGGCTTATAGTGGCATAGGTGCTAAAAAGCTAAAAGAAATATCCGATTCAGAATACTGCCCTTTTATTCTTTGGAATGGGAATAAACGATTGTTTAAAAGAAAGAAAATGGATGAGTATCTGGATGATATGTTTTCTATTTAAAATCTAGGAGGTAGCGAAGCAATGAGTGAAGAAATCAAAACCAATGCCCTAAAACATGTTGTGCCGATATGGCATAAGACAAATTTGTCGATAGATGAAGCTGTTGAATATTCAGGCATAGGACGAGAGAGATTAAGAAAGATTACAAGTCAAAGTGATTGCCCATTTGTGCTTCACATTGGCAATCGACGATTGATAAAGAGGAGGCTGTTTGATGAATACATTGAAAAATTGGCTTTCATCGAGTGATGATGAGCAGATGATTATAGAACTTAAAACTTATAAGAATAAATTGGTTGGTGGCAGAGGTGAAATCCCAATATGGGAAAGAAAGTGGCTTACGATTGAAGAAGCTGCCGCCTACTCAGGAATAGGGCAGAAAAAACTTCGAGAATTAGCAAATAAATCTGGTTGCCCTTTTGCAATTTGGATAGGCGACAAAATCCATATTGTGAGAGAAAAACTTGATAAGTATACGGATAAGCAATTCAGAATTTAAGGAGGACACTATGGCAGAAAAAAGAAGAGATAAATCACGAGTAGTACTTAGAACTGGAGAGGTTCAGAGAAAGGATGGAACATATCAGTACAGTTGGCAAGACGGTCAGTTGAAAAGGCGATTTGTTTATGCTAAAACCCTGAATGATTTGAGAGAAAAAGAAAAGCGTATCCAAAAGGATAAGTGTGACGGAATTAAGGCGGAAGCATTTTATACTTCCCTCGATGAGTTGTTTAATCTTTGGGCTACTATGAAAAGAGGATTAAAGAATAACACCTTTGAAAATTATAAGTATATGTATAACACTTTCGTTCATCCGGTGTTGGGAAGTCGGAGGGTATCAACTCTCAAAAAGTCGGACATAAAGAAATATTATAACTACCTTGCAGATGAAAGAAATCTGAAGCCGTCAACAATAGACAATATCCATACGGTGTTACATCAGGTTTTGCAGATAGCTGTTGATGATGATTTTATCAGACATAATCCTTCAGATAAGGTGCTGACAGAACTGAAAAAATCACATTCTTTTCAGACAGAAAAACGCAGAGCCTTGACCAGACCTGAGCAAGAGTTGTTTCTTACTTTTTTAAAGGAACATCCAGTATATTCACACTGGTATCCAGTTTTCGCAGTAATGATAGGAACAGGACTTCGTGTCGGAGAAGTAACCGGACTTAGATGGTGTGATATAGATATGGATGATGGAATGATTGATGTTAATCATACCCTTGTCTATTACGACCATAGAACTGAGGGGAGCAAAAGTGGCTGTTATTTCAATGTGAATACGACAAAGACACCGGCAAGTATGAGACAAATACCAATGCTTGATTTTGTAAAGGAAGCATTCCGCTTAGAGAAGCAAAAGCAAGAAGATTTAGGCATTCGATGTGAAGTAACCATAGATGGCTATACGGATTTTATCTTCATAAATCGCTTCGGACAGGCACAACATCAAGCAACGCTTAATAAAGCAATTCGTCGCATCATCC
>CAVCYJ010000334.1:0-2444 GCA_963605995.1 Holdemanella biformis
GCGTTCCGGATATCCTGCTGCCATCTTGATATCGTTTCCGGCTTTTGTTTCACGGTAGTGCTCACCGAATGTCCACCAGTCTGTCGTAACCAGTCCGTCGAATCCCCATTCGTCACGGAGAATGCCTGTCAGAAGTTCTTTGTGTTCAGAAGTATGAATGCCGTTGAGCAGGTTATAGGAGGACATAATTGTATATGGATGAGCCTCTTTTACAATGATCTCAAACTGTTTCAGATAAATCTCGCGCAAAGCCCTCTCAGATATTCTGGAGTCAGAATCCTTACGGTTTGTCTCTTTATTGTTTGCCGCAAAATGCTTTACACTTGCCCCGATGTGCTGGGACTGAATGCCCCGTACCATAGCTGCGCCAGTCTTACCTGCAAGGTATGGATCTTCGGAATAGTACTCAAAGTTACGTCCGCAGAGTGGACTTCTGTGGATGTTGCAGGCCGGTGTGAGCCAGATACTGATATTGTTTTCTTTTACTTCTTCTGCTCCTGCTTTGCCGACCTTCTCTACCAGTTCTTCATCCCAGGTGCTGGCAAGAAGTGTGGCGCATGGCCATGCCGTTGTCTTTACACCGCACCATGAGCGGATACGCAGACCTGCAGGTCCGTCGGCTGTCATTACGTTTGGCACACCATATTCCGGGATATTTCCCATACCAAAGGTGTCTGCACAACCTGTATTTGGCTGACCGCCAAGGAGATTGATGCAGTCATCCAGACTCAGGATATCCATGAACTCATCCAGAGTCATCTTTCCATCTGCAACGTCAGAGAAACGTACTCCCTTCGGATCAATAAAGTCAAGGAAATCAATTCCTTTCTGCATTCTTGTGTCAGGGCATGGAAGACCGATGGCATATTTATCCTGTCTTGGCAGACCCTCTTCTTCTGCATATTCACGCTGCGGAAGTTCCTCATAGGAACCATCTGCCAGCATACGTTTCGGCAGATGATACGGGGCTGCTTTTTCGCTTAACTGCTCGGTTACTGTGTCCTCTTTTACTACATATGTAAAGTCAATCTTCGCTGCATCCCTTACGTTTGTGCCGACGTAGATTACGTATTCTCCTGCTTCCAGAACATAGGCAGACTTGCATACTTTTCCCAGATCATCATAGGATGCCATCTGGTTTACCGGAAGTTTCAGAGTGAGGATCTGGCATTCGCCTGGCTGGAGAAGACTGGTTTTCCTGAATGCCCCAAGTACTTTTGCAGGCTTTCCAAGCTTCCCCTGTGGTGCTCCGTAATAGAGCTGGATTACTTCTTTTCCGGCCGTTTTTCCAATGTTAGTTACTTCTGCAAGGACTGTGATCACACCGTTTTCTTCGGAAGCACCGGTTACTTTCCAGTCAAAATCGGTATAGGAAAGTCCGTAGCCGAACGGGTAATTTACTCTCTCTGCAGCGCCCGGAATCGTTTCAAAATAACGATATCCTACATAGATATCTTCTGTATAGTCTACATAGAAAGCAGATTCATGGAAATTGGCTGTAGATGGGTAATCTTCCAGATCTTTTGCATAAGTATCAGATAATTTACCGGACGGGTTTACATCACCGCAGAGTATATCTGCTGCTGCAAGACCGCCTTCCATTCCACCCTGCCAAGCCATCAGGACTGACTGAATTTCATCACAGTCTTTAAACCATTTCGTGTCTACGATGCCGCCAACGTTCATGACTACGATCACATGTGGGAATACTTTTTTTACTTTCTCTACCATGGCATTCTCTGCATTTGTCAGGCAGAAATCGCCATCCTCAAAGATCTTTGCAGACAGTTCAGAGTTCTTTTTTTCATCACCGTCAAGAACATATCCGTCCTGTGCGGCTTCGCATTTTCTGTCCCATCCTTCACCTGAGAAACGACAGATAGTAATTACCGCTGTGTCTGTATATTCTCCTGCTTCATTTAAAATTTCATCCGGAAGTTCCGGCTCGACTGTCATGCCAGGAACTGCACCGGCTGCGTACTGTTTCCGGATATCTTCTTCATAATATTTCGCAAGCTTATCGAAAACCTCTACTTTTCCCTCATCCTCTTTAATTTTCATTCCTTCGTAAAGGTTGCGGATATATTCTACAGTTACATCACCGCTTCCACCGCCGCCTTTTACATAATCAACGGTGCCTTTACCAAAAAGTGCAACTTTTGTTCCTTTCTGAAGTGGAAGTGTATTTTTTTCATTTTTCAGAAGAACCATTCCTTCTCCTGCTGCCATTCTCGAAAGTGCAATGTGTTCCCTGCTTCCTGTAACTTTTCGTCCGTCTTCTCCCAGCGGAAGCACCGGCTGGAAAAAGCTTCTCTGCCATTTTGCCATCTGTAAAATCCTCCTGATATCTTTTATAGTAATTGTTTGTAACTATTCAGCAGTCTACTATTCCGAGACATACAAGTCAAAATCCCATCGCCGCAGGCGATTTTCAATGGATTTTG
>CAVCYJ010000335.1:0-2425 GCA_963605995.1 Holdemanella biformis
CCGACCTCGCCAAATACCATCACATTATCAGGAATCACAATGTCTTTCGCACTGGAAACAATCGCCAGACAAATCCCCAGATCAACCGCCGGTTCAGTCATTTTCATTCCACCTGCAATATTCACATAAGCATCTGATGCTGCCAGATGTATCCCTACTTTCTTCTCCAGCACTGCCATCAGAAGATTCACTCTGTTAAAATCTGTTCCTACAGCAGTACGCCTCGGTATGCCAAAATTACTCTGACATACCAGTGCCTGAATCTCCACCAGAATCGGACGGGTTCCCTCCATAGAACATGCCACAACAGAACCTGACGCATTCTCCGGTCTGCCATTCAGCAGAAACTCAGACGGATTCTTCACTTCCTCCAGGCCCGTGTTGCACATCTCGAATACTCCAATCTCATTCGTAGAGCCAAAACGATTCTTCACTGCCCGCAAAATGCGGTAAGAAGCATGGCGATCTCCCTCGAAATAGAGAACAGTATCTACCATATGCTCCAGAACTCTCGGACCTGCCACATTTCCTTCCTTCGTCACATGGCCTACAATAAAAATGGAAATCCCCATTCCTTTGGCAATCTGCATCAGAATATTTGTGGATTCTCTTACCTGAGAAACGCTTCCCGGAGCAGAACTTACGTCTTCATGAAACATAGTCTGAATAGAATCAATCACTACCACATCCGGTTTCCTGCGTTCAATCACTTCGCGGATCACTTCCAGATTTGTCTCACACAGCAGTTGCATCTTATCATTGAACTGCCCAATACGATTCGCCCTCAGTTTAATCTGACGCAGAGATTCTTCCCCGGAAATATAAAGGACCGAAACCTGTTTTTCTGACAGATTTCTGCACACCTGCAAAAGCAGGGTAGATTTACCGATTCCCGGATCTCCTCCTACTAAAACAAGGGAGCCGGGGACGATACCGCCGCCCAGCACCCTGTCAAGTTCGCCAATCTTTGTTGTCTGTCGTTCATCTTCAGACAGGCTGATATCCTTAAGGATTACCGGTTCCTGTCTTTTATCTGATGTTTTCGTTATGCCAGCGGATGAGGATTTCTTAGCAGAAACAGTTTCCTCCACAAAGGTATTCCAGGCTTTACAGCCCGGGCACTGCCCCATCCATTTTGCAGATTCATATCCGCACTCCTGACAAAAATATACAGTCTTTTTATTTTTTAGCATTTTACAATCTTTACTTCTACTCTTGCAGCATTGCCAAGTTCCACACTAAAGGAAAGTTTGCCACCCAGGTTGGTTTTCATCTTTCCTGTGCTTGCCTGCTCGATAAATACTTCATATTCTGTGTCCGGCTCCATCTCAACTGTGATCTGAGCATCCTCCGGTCCCTCTACATGAAAATCCATCTGTGCTTCACTCTGCGTGAGATTAAATACTGCTGTTCCCGGAACTGATTCGTAAACGAACATTCCGTTTCTTTCGAGCTTGGTTATCTCTCTGAAGGTTTTTACTTTATACATATCGCCCTGATGCTGATAATCTGATAATTTGGATTTCTGCGCAAGCTCATAATCACCAAAGCTGATTGCTCCATTTTCCTCTGTACGGATTAATTCTTTTACTACTGCCATTTTCCTATGTCCTCCTAAGACTCTTTTGTTTGCCGTTTCTGCCGTTTTCTTCATCGGCATTCATACAGTATTATCCTCTTATCTTCACTGTATTTTTTTTCGACATTTTATGTCGTTATTATATAATAAATACCTCATTTTGACCAGTATCTCATTTGCTTTTTTATAATAATTTCACAATTCCGGATATCAGTGTCAAAAGCTCAGCAGATCATTTCTGTCTGCACGACAGAACCTTTGAATTCAGGGCTTTTCCTGCAGTTCCTTTACCTCAAATACAATTTCGTTTTTGTGCAGTTTCACCTGTACATGGTCTCCCCGCTTGATTTTGCCTGCCAGAATCTCGTTTGCCAGTCCATCTTCAATCCTGCTCTGAATAGCACGGCGCAGCGGACGGGCACCGTATTTATTGTCTGATCCTTTTTCTGCAATATTATCTTTTACTGCATTCGTTACCGTAAGCTGAATATCCATCTGCTCTGAGCAGCGTTTCTCAAGAGTTTTCAGCAACAATGTAACAATCTTACGGATATTTTCTTTATTAAGCACATGGAATACCATAATGTCATCAATTCGGTTAAGAAATTCCGGTTTGAAAATACGACGTACTTCTTCCATTACACCGCCCTTCATTCTCTCATAATCCTTCTTCTCATCATTATCTGACATAAATCCGAGACGTTTGGGTTCCATGATAGCCTGCGCACCTGCGTTGGATGTCATGATAATGATAGTCTGCTTGAAATCTACTTTTCTGCCCTGAGCATCTGTAATATGCCCATCGTCCAGTACCTGCAGAAGAATATTAAATACATCCGGATGCGC
>CAVCYJ010000336.1:0-2421 GCA_963605995.1 Holdemanella biformis
CTCATTGAGCACTTCTTCAAAGCGGATGAGCAGATCATCTAATTTATCAAACATGATTCTCCTCCTGTATTTTCTTATGTACTCCCGTATTCTTCTGTCCGAGGACCACCCGGTCAAGCCCGGCGAGATCCTTCCTTATCTCAATATTCTCAAATCCTTCTTTTCGCAGAAGTTCTGCCACATCTTCTCCCTGGCTGCATCCGATTTCATATAAGAGCCAGCCTCCCGGAACAAGATAATCTTCTGCCTGCTTTGTAATAGCCCTGTAAAAATAAAGGCCATCTTCCATACCATCCAGTGCCATCCGCGGGTCATGAAGCCTTACTTCATCCATAAGCCCCTCTATTTCTGCAGTCGGGATATAGGGTGGATTTGAGATAATCATATCATAAGCAGTGATGTGATTTCCATTACTATTTTTATCTTCTGTATATTTTATAGTATTTTCTGTGTCAGAGCTTTCGTCTTTCGTAAAAAATTCCGCCGAAAACAGATTGCTTCTGACAAATTCCGCTCTGTCAGACACCTGCAAAGCCTGCGCATTCCCCGCTGCTACTTCCAGTGCCGGCTCCGACAGATCCACACCGGTTCCATACGCTTCCGGCAGTTCCTTCAGAATGCTGATCAGAATACACCCCGAACCTGTACACATATCCAGTATATGAGGTTTCTTTCCGGTTCTTTCTGATTTCATTTTTTTTATACATTCAAGTGCTGACTCTACCAGTGTTTCCGTGTCCTGCCTCGGCACCAGCACATTCTCATTTACATAGAATTCATATCCCATAAAAAAAGCCTGATGCGTCAGATGCTGCAGCGGTATGTGTTCAGCACGGCTGCCGATCAGCTTCAGATACCGTTTGGCAGTCTCTGCTGTGACACATTCCTCTCCGTGTGCAAAATAATACGCCCGGCTTTTTCCTGTGGTATATTCCAGAAGGAGCCAGGCATCCAGCCCGGCTTCCTCGATCCCTGCACATGCAAGGATAGTCTGTCCTTTTTTTAATAATCCTGTCAGAGTTTCTCCGTTCATGGAGTTACACCTTTCCTTACTTAATTGAACAGCAGTCTGCTTTTACAGAAGCTATTTTCTCAGATGCCTCGGTTTCCTCATCAGGAACCTCAACACCAAACTCATCTCTCAGATATGCCCTCCAGTCAAAAACTGCCTCTACTGCCTTAATCGCAACCTCTGCCATATCCGCTGTCGGCTCCTTGGTTGTCAGTTTCTGCATCGCCAGACCCGGTTTGCTGAAGAAATCCGCAATCTTACTGTCAGATCTTCCCGCCCACTGGATGATCTCAAAGGAAATTCCGGCAACAACCGGTATCATGAGAAGTCTTCCGAACAGTCTCACCCAGTAAACCGGAACCAGTACGAAAATAAAGTGCAGGAAAATGCTGACCAGCATAACCAGAAACAGAAAGCTGGTTCCACAGCGCTTATGCTGTCTGGAACTTGCCAGGACATTCTCTACTGTCAGAGGAAGTCCATGCTCCACACAGTTGATGCACTTATGCTCCGCACCGTGATACATAAATGTCCTCTGAATATCCTTCATTCTGGAGATCAGAAGCATATATCCCATAAATAAGGCAAGCTTCACGAAGGCTTCCACCACTGTAACCACAAATTCAGATGCCCCTACTTTTCTGCAAAGGCTTGCCAGTGCATATGGAAGCAGCATAAATGCGGCGATTGACACTATGATGGAAATCGCAACGGTCACATACAGCAGCCATTTGAACTGCTTATCTTCTTTTGCCTTCTTAGCTGCACGCTCCTCTTCCGAAAGCGCAGCATTCTTCTGTGCATCCTCTTCGTCCTCTTCATCTCCTGCGATCTCAGCAGAATACATCAGGCACCTGGTGCCGACTACCAGAGAATCCACAAAACTGACTACACCGCGGATCAGCGGATACCTGAGAAATTTCGCATTTCCGAATGTACATTTGTAGTCTTCTACTTTTAATTCAATCTCATTGTCTGGTCTGCGGACAGCAATGGAGTATTTATCCTTATGGCGCATCATGATGCCTTCCATTACCGCCTGACCACCGATATTTGATGATTTCATTCTTTCCTCCCGGAAAACAAGAAAGGTTGAGATTTCCCAACCTCAACCTTCTCAATTCATACTATATTCTGATTATTTCAGGCCGTATTTCTTATTGAACTTATCGATACGTCCACGAGCCTGAGCTGCCTTCTGCTGACCTGTATAGAATGGATGACATTTAGAGCAGATTTCTACGTGGATGTCCTGTTTTGTAGATCCTGTTACGAATGTGTTTCCACAGTTGCAGGTTACAGTTGCCTGATAATAATTCGGATGGATTCCTTCTCTCATGATTTTCACCTCTCTGTAAAGATTCTATTTTCTATTCGTATTCATTTGACGAATTTACTATTAAACAGCT
>CAVCYJ010000337.1:0-2412 GCA_963605995.1 Holdemanella biformis
CAGTTTCAAAACATATTCAAACTCCGGTATCCGCATCATTTCTTCACAGTTCATTATGTCTAACAGCCCTTTTATATAATTTTTTAAGAACCCTTTTATCCTTTTTACATACAGAACTGATCATCACCGTTCCAGCACATCCTGCATTATCTCTGCCGCATCTTCAAGTGCATCCAGTGCTTCGATCAATGTGTCTGCTTTTCTGCTGCCGGTTTCTTCCTCTTCATATTCATCAATCAATACAGCAAGCTGATTTTTCAGTTCTTCCATGTTTTCATAAATTTCATTTAGTTTCTCTTCCCGTTCTGTTACTGATGTTAATTTCACGATTTTTGACATTTTACTACCTCCAGTTCAACCTTCATATGTGGCGATATCTGCCTTACTGAATACTTCTTTCCCATTTTTCTTCATAAACAGTATATCCGTTCCTGCCATTCTGTTTTCTTCTGTACAACGCAGTATCTGCATTCTTATACAGGTCCAGATATCCTGTTCCGTGTTCAGGGGAAAATGCTGCTCCGACACTGATCGTAATGTTCTCTCCGTTCATTTCTGCAAAGGACAGTTTTTCTATCTTTCTGATCAGCTCTTCTATTCTTGAAACTGCCGCCTCTCTGTTGTCAGTACTTCTCATAAATACCACAAATTCATCTCCGCCGATTCTGCCGATGATATCACCCTCACGGAAATGCTCATGAAGGACTTCTCCGAACCTATGCAGAACCTTATCTCCTGTAATATGTCCAAACCGGTCGTTTACAGCCTTAAAATAGTCTATATCCATGATCAGAAAAATCCCCGCTTCCTGTGGATTCTCCCGCAGAATACCATTGATATGTTCCTCCGTACTCCTCTTATTATACGAGCAGGTTAAAGAATCTATCTGAGCCGCCCGAAGGAGCTGTTTGTTTCTGTCTCTGTTTCTGCCGATCACAAATAAGAACAGGATGCCTACCATGAGAATAAATCCTGCCGTAAAGCTTACCTCATACTCACGGATAAAATCATACGATTTCTGAGCTTCTGATATCGGGATCACGTAACAGATCATCCAGTCATTCAGCTCCATCTTCCTGTAGGTCAGATAACATTCCTGATAACCGGCAGTTTTACTTCTCATCTTCTCCGTTCCTCCGATACCTGATGCAAAAGCTTCCTTCACCGCATCCACAGAAGAATTTCCGGTCAGCATATAATTCCCAAAAGCTTCAAAGAAATCATCGCCATATGTAATCTCCACTCCGGAGGTGTTTCCCTCATAAGCAATGATCTCTCCTTTACCGGTTGTCAGCATTGTGCATCCGGTTCCGCCAAAGAAATCATCAAACAGCATAGGGCTCAGTGAAGTTACATCATAGGATCCTCCAAGAACTCCGATCACCTCTTTATCTTTATAGATCGGTACTCCCAGTATCACCCTCACCTTTTTATCTACAATACTCTCCAGCGGGTCACTCAGTGTCTCCTGTCCCTTCATGGCCTCTTTGAAATACCTTCTCCCTGCTACATTCTTCACTTCTCCGTTATCATAATGAGCTGTACCGTCAGTTTCGATCACCGCAATTCGTTCCAGTACGGTTTTCTCCTTCAATGATGCCAGCAGTTCCATATTCTCTTCCGAAACAAGAGTTTCTGATTTTCCCATTTCTCCGGCAATTCCGTTGAGATATCCATAATGAATATCCAGAATCGCACTGATATGTTCATTCTGTCTGGAAATATTGGTTTCAATGAGTTTTTTCGAGTTATGTTCAATAGATTTCTGCACACATATCAGAAATATGCTCAGACTGACTGCCACAGCACATATAAATACAAGGATTGCAACTATATACACGGTAATTTCGTTTTTCTTTTCCGCAAACATTTCTTTCCATCTTCTCATACATTCCTCCGCCTTCCGTTAGTCAAAATTGCATGAGTGCAAAACAACTATGCAATCCATAAGCCTCAGATCAGTTTTTCGTTCCTGATATCATAGCTATATAAGTTTTACGATGTCATTATACATGACAAAAACCATCAATACCATCAGAAGCATCAGCCCTGCGAAATGGATACTGCCTTCCACCTGCCTGTTGATCGGTTTTCTGCGGATTGCTTCGATGACAAGGAACACCAGACGACCGCCATCCAGTGCCGGAAGCGGCAGAAGATTCATAACACCGAGATTTGCAGAAAGCAGAACTGCCATGTTAAGCATATTCATCCACAGGATCATCGTACCCTCACTCTTGCTTTCCTCATAAGTTGTTCCAATCGCATCTACAACTCCTACCGGACCACTTAAATCCTTCATTCCCAGCTTACCGGTAACAAGCTCCTTCAGACTGAGGATGGTGGTACGGACCATATACTTCACTTCCACTGCACTATATTTGAGGATTCCCAGACCTTTTGTTTTCTCAC
>CAVCYJ010000338.1:0-2406 GCA_963605995.1 Holdemanella biformis
ACATGTAATATAACACGCATTGTTAGCACTGTCAATAGGTGAGTGCTAATTTTTTGTGAAGATTTTGTGAAGCCTTGATTTTACGGGCTTCACAGAGGTTTTTCACTTGCTTTCGCACTCGATTTTCTTGATTTGACCACATTTTTACGACAAATCTTTGGAAAAATATATTCGCCTGATTTTCTTACCACATTTTACGACAACGACTTATGGTTTATACCACAGCAGGTACGGTTTCTGGCAGGTTCATTTTGGACATCTCATTCTCCACATGAGACATTTCAGCGATGTGATTATAGATATTCATGGTGATCTGTGCATCCGAATGGTCTCCGCTCCGCTACGGTCGATGCTAAACGGATGTCCACCGGACATCCAGCACCCCATGACATACTGCATAACCTTTGGATTGACATTGTTCTCACCCAGTCTGGTACATCCTGTATGTCGGAGAATATGGGAGGAAATATGAGGCATCAGCTCCGGTTCCCTCTTCTCATTGGCTGCCAGAATGTTTTCTTTCTTATTATAGGCATTGACAATGTTTTTAAGAAAACTGTTCACTCCTGCTGGCATAATCGGACGTCCATGCTTTGTATTGAAGATAAATCCACTGCGTCCACCAATCTCCACCTTGCTCTGTAACCCAAGCATCAGGTTCAGTTCTTTCTGCTTACGGAACGCATCATATACCATCTGCGTCATAGGAATATCTCTGATACCTGCATCATTGGAAGATGGGGCTTGTACACTTTGCTTTGCTCTACGAACTTCAGAAGTTTTTCCTGCTGTGCCAGCGTCAGGGCTTCTTTTTCCTTTGCAGGAGCCCCATAATCTCCAAGTGTTCCTGTTACCGGATTCTTACGGATAATTCCATCTTCCACTGCCATCTCAAAACTGGGATTCAGCAGACCATAAAATCCTTTGATCGTGCTGTGTGCCAGTCCCTCATCTGACAGTTTGGAAAAGAAAGTCCGTACATGAGATGTCTTAAAGTCCACGACACGAATATTTCCCAGCGTATTGCGTACCCGGTAATCCCACATATTAGTATAATTCTTTTTCGTTCTTTCCCGGATATTCTTCGTTGCCATGTATTTTCTATCATGGCACGGGCAATAGTAATGAGCTGACGCTGCCCCGCAGACATACTGGTCTGCTCATTTAACAGCGTATCGTATCCCTGTGGCAATGATTTTACATAATGCGTCAGTCCAACTGCTTCACAGACACGATCCAGTTCTGCATCTGTCACTCCCTGTTTTGAATATACAATGTTTTCTCTGAGTGTTCCCTCAAAAATCCATGTGTCCTGAAGCACCATGCAAAACTGATCTCTCACATTTTCCCGTTTCAGTTCCTTGATTGGAACTCCATCAATCCGGATCTCACCACTGTTTGTTTCATAAAAACGCATCAGTAAATTCACGATCGTTGTTTTGCCTGCACCAGTCGGCCCGACAATCGCAACCATCTGACCAGCTTTTGCTTTTGCAGAAAAATCATGGATAATAATCCGTTCTTCCTCATATCCAAACTGAACATTACAGAATTCTACATCACCCTGCACGCTGTTCAGACATTTGTGTTTGTCACTTTCGTCCGTAAGTTCTGCTTCATTGAGAAATTCAAACACTCTTTCACTGGCAGCCAACGTAGACTGCAAACTGGTAAATACCTGAGCGAGCTGTGATAACGGCTGCGTAAACAAACGAATGTAAATCATAAAGGAAACAATAACGCCAAATGTAATCGTTCCATTCTGTGCCAGAACAGCCCCAAGAACACAGACAACCACATATCCCAGATTTCCGATAAATCCCATAAGAGGCATCATCAGTCCAGAAAAGAACTGTGATTTCCATGCACTTCCATGGTAAATGCCATGATAACCTGCATTGCATAAGAGGAAAACACAACCATATCAGAAAAAATAGACAGTCGTTCTGTCATGTCTGCAGCATCGATCAGATACGCTCCAATCCAGTAAATAGCCAGACTGATACCAGAAGTTACAAATGTCATCGTCGGCATCAGAAGTGCCATCACACGATTGGCAAATAAATTTGTTCTGGTCAGTTCTTCATTTGCATTCTCAAATTTTTCTTCCTGATATTTTTCCGCATTGTAAGCCCTTACGACACGAATACCTGTCAGATTTTCTCTTGTCACACGATTCAGATTATCCGTAAGCTGCTGAATAACTTTAAATTTCGGCAAAGCAAGCATCACTGCCACCATCAACACCAGGAAAATGATCATTACCGCTGCTGCAGTTGCAGCCGACCATTGCCATTGCTTTCCTGATATTTTTATGATCGCCCATATCAGAAGAATGGGGGCTTTGATAATTGCTCATTACCGTAAAATTCTTGTTTCGCTCTACACGAAAGACCTGTGCCATTC
>CAVCYJ010000339.1:0-2376 GCA_963605995.1 Holdemanella biformis
GGTTTGTGCTAGGATATGTGTAACACAAAAAGGAGAAATATCCATATGATGATAGAGATAGATTTCAGCAGTGATGAAGCCATCTACATTCAGCTGACGAATCAGATCATAATGGGAATTGCTACATCAAGGCTGCAGGAGGGAGATACCTTACCATCAGTAAGGCAGCTGGCAGATACAATAGGAATAAATATGCATACAGTAAACAAAGCATATTCCCTTCTGAGGCAGGAAGGATTTGTTACTATTGACCGCAGACGTGGAGCAGTGATTTCCATAGATGTAAATAAGCGAAAAGCACTTGAAGAGATGAAACAGAATCTTATGGTGGCTCTTGCGAAGGGATGCTGCAAGAGTGTGAATAGAGAGGAAGTACATCAGCTTATTGATGAGATTTTTGATGAATATAATATAGACAGATAGGAGACGACATGGAGAGAAAATTAACCGGACAGGCAGAGAATGCCCTCGAACTGGCAAAGATGACAGCAAAGTCCTGCAGACATGGGTATATCGGAACGGAACATCTTCTGGCGGGTCTTTTAAAAGAGCCGGAGGGTACTGCGGGGAAAGTCCTGCAGGAATTTAATGTAGAGGAAGATAAGCTTATGGAACTCATCAGGGATCTGATCGCACCGACAGAAGGGGATACTGTGGTAGCGGAAATTGAGCCGCAGTACAGCCCGAGATCCCGGAAGATTCTTGAACAGGCACAGGAGGATGCGGAGAGCATGGGCTGTCTTTGCGGAACAGAACATCTGCTGCTTGCACTTCTGAAGGAGACAGACTGTGTAGCCACCAGGCTGTTGTTTACCATGGGAGTGAATATCCAGAAGCTTTTCGTATCGGTTCTGACAGCTATGGGATTTGACAGTGATGCTATTGCAGAGGAGATTCACTATTTGAAAAATGCCAGGAACAAAAGAATGACAGATACACCTGCACTGGATCAGTACAGCAGGGATCTGACCCAGCTTGCAGCTGAAGGAAAACTGGATCCTGTGGTAGGCCGTGAGAAAGAGATTACCAGACTGATCCAGATCCTGAGCAGAAGAACCAAGAATAACCCATGTCTGGTAGGAGAACCTGGTGTTGGAAAGACTGCGATTGTAGAAGGACTTGCACAGCGTATTGTTATGGGAATGGTTCCGGATACAGTGAAAGAGAAGCGCCTCGTTGTGCTGGATCTTTCAGGTATGGTTGCAGGCAGTAAGTACAGAGGTGAATTTGAGGAACGAATCAAGAATGTGATTCAGGAGGTAAAAGAACATCAGGGGATTCTGCTTTTTATTGATGAAATCCATACTATTATCGGAGCGGGTGGTGCAGAAGGGGCGCTGGATGCCTCTAATATTCTGAAGCCGTCTCTGTCCAGAGGTGAAATCCAGCTTATCGGTGCAACTACACTGGAAGAATACCGCAAGTATATTGAGAAAGATGCTGCGCTGGAACGCAGGTTTCAGCCTGTGACTGTGGAGGAGCCATCAGCTGAAGATACCCTGGAAATTCTTAAGGGACTTCGGCCATACTATGAGAAACATCATGGCGTAAAGATTGAAGATGAGGCTCTCGGGGCAGCCGTAAAAATGTCGCAGAGATATATCAATGATCGTTTTCTTCCTGATAAGGCAATTGATATCATTGATGAATCTGCATCCAAAATCCAGCTTATCGGTTATCAATCTGCACCGGAAATGGAAAAGTATGAACTGGAACTGAATGAACTGCGCGAAGAGAAGGAACAGGCTGTCAAGACCTCAGATATTGAACGTGCCCGGAAAGCGCAGACCCGTCAGACTGAAGTAGAAGCTGAGATGGAGAAAATACGTATCAGGACAGAACGCAGAAACAGGAGAAAGAAACTGATTGTAAATGAAGCGGTTGTTGCGGAAACTGTTTCTGACTGGACAAAGATACCACTTCAGCGTCTGACAGAGAGTGAAACAAAAAGACTGGCACGGCTTGAGAAAGAACTTCACAGGCGTGTGATCGGTCAGGATGAAGCGGTGAAAGCTGTTGCACAGGCAGTAAAAAGAGGAAGGGTCGGTCTGAAAGATCCGAACCGTCCGATTGGTTCGTTCCTTTTTCTTGGACCGACAGGTGTTGGAAAAACAGAACTTTCCAAAGCACTTGCAGAAGCAGTGTTTGGCAGTGAACAGGCAATGATCCGTGTGGATATGTCTGAATACATGGAGAAACACAGTGTTTCCAAACTGATCGGTTCTCCTCCGGGATATGTGGGATATGAAGAAGGAGGACAACTCAGTGAAAAAGTACGCAGAAATCCATACAGTGTTCTACTTTTTGATGAAATAGAGAAAGCGCATCCGGATGTATTTAATATTCTTCTGCAGGTACTGGACGATGGGCATATTA
>CAVCYJ010000340.1:0-2329 GCA_963605995.1 Holdemanella biformis
ACCCGCCAATATATACCGGATAATTCAGGTAACTTTGCAGTTCCTTCTGCAATTTCCCCATTGTTTCTGCCGTCGGCGTATAGAAGGAAGCGCCTTCATATTCCATTCCGACCCTTCCGTACTTTCCGCTTCCTGTATTGTGATACGGAAGCAGATTTGCCTGCTCTGCCCGAATCCCTTTATCTCTCAGGAAACTTCCGATTTCTCTTATCTCGCCTTCACTGTCATTCACTCCTCCGATCACAGGAATCCTGATCCAGATCCCTGCACCGGCATCTGACAGTTTCACCAGATTTTCCAGAATCTCTTCATTGCCTGTTCCTGTATAAAGTCTGTGCTTCTCGCTGTCCATAAATTTGATATCATAAAGAAAGACATCCGTATATGCAAGCACACTCTCCAGTGACTGATACGGTACAGCTCCACAGGTATCTACATTGATGCGGATTCCTCTGGCTTTCAGCCGTTTCATCAGGTTTTCCACATAGTCCAGATTTCTGGCAAGCACTTCTCCACCGGATAACGTGATTCCGCCGTGAGAAGTTTCATAAAAGACCTGGTCTTTCAGAAGTTCTGTTACAAGTTCCTGTATTTCAAAGGTTCTTCCACAGGCTTCTCTTGCGTTGTTCACGCACATATCCACACAGTCTTCACAACAGATACAGACCGATGCGTCTGTAAATGCCTTTCCATTCTTTATGGAAATCGCCCCCTGAGGACATTCCTGCACACAGGCAGAACATCCGGTGCATCGCTCTTCATAAAACAGGATTCCTTTTTTATAAGACTGTGTCTCCGGATTATGACACCATTTACAGGCCAGCGGACAACCCTTGAAGAATACGGTTGTCCGTGTGCCCTCTCCATCATGAATGGAATATTTCTGTATATTTGTGATCAAAGGTTTCTCCATTATTGTGTATCACCATTCTTTCTGCCAGACCTGCTACTTATTATCCGATGCATCATCTTCCCCGAGTTCTTCGACCTTCCGGATGATATCGGCTACTGCATTTGACTCGTACCCTTTCTCCTCAAAGAGGCTCCATGCTTCGCGCATAACCCTCGTCCGAACAGCATTTTCAGGCTTTTTGGCACTTCCCAGAAGGAATCCACATTCGAGCGGATCATCGTCATCCAGAATCCAGTCGTTGATTCCGGTAATATAGGCACTTCCGGTAATCTTAGGAATAATACCGTTCTTTCCATCAATCTCCACCTCCTGTGCGATCTCTCCCTTAAACAATGAGCCTGTGATGCTCTCATAGATAAAGGTATCTCCGGGTTTCATTTTTCCCTTTGCATACAGGGCTGCCATCTTTGCGCTCGTTCCGGTACCGCATGGGCTTCTGTCTACCTGCGCATCTCCAAAGACCACGCAGTTTTTCAGGTCTGCTTTTTCGTTATCTGCTGTATCATAAAATTCTACCAGATCTACTGTATTGATATCCAGATACGGGTGCCGGATTTCCACTGTCCGATTGATCTCGTCTCTAAGCTTCATACCGATCTCGGTCAGCTTCTTGACATTCTGAAGCTCCAGTGTAACACCAATCTCTCTGGCATTTACCAGTGCAAAAAAGGAACCGCCGAATGAAATATCGTAATGAATTTCTCCAATCCCCGGCAGCTTTGCCACAAGGTTTTCTTTGTACAGAAATGCCGGAACATTCAGGATACTGACTTCTGCGGCTTTTCCATCTACTACGTGCACACTGGTACGGATCAGTCCGGAAGGTGCATCCAGAACCACCTCTGTATACGGCTCCTTAGCCGGAACCATACCGGTTTCCACTATCATAGAAGCAGCACCGATACTTCCATGTCCGCACATATTCAGGCATCCGCCGCTGTCCATGAAAATAACGCCAAAGTCTGCCTCTTCATGCACCGGCTGTGTAAGCAGCGCGCCAAACATATCTCTGTGCCCTCTTGGCTCCAGCATCAGTGCGGATCGGAGAAAATCATAATTCTTCATAAGATATTTCTTTTTATCCATCATGGTTTCACCCGGCAGATACGGAAAACCATCATAAACAATCCTGGTTGATTCTCCCATTGTATGAGAATCTATGGTTTTTAACTCATAAGCATATGACTGAAGATTTGGCTGAAATCCCATCGCATTCCCTTCCTTTCCATTGCTCTCTCTAATAAAAAAAGCAAGGATGTCCTTTTTTCAGACCCCCTTGCCCCGATAACTTCCGCCGCTTTTAAGCTTCTGCAATTTTGTTATCATTATATATAAGCTTCTTTTATTAGTAAAGAAACAATCATTTATCCCTGTGATTCCAAATTGTAATGACCCAAATGTTTATTATATCTATTG
>CAVCYJ010000341.1:0-2327 GCA_963605995.1 Holdemanella biformis
TGAAGATGTTCCTACAGATGGTTACTGGTATGATTCTACAAACATGGACGACGAAGAGATCGCTCCTAACCTTTATGACTAATCAGTAAGCATAACAGATATTCATAAAAAGTGAATCCTTAGAATTAAGGTGACTGACGGGTTCGCCCGTTGGTCACAGGTGAAGTGGTAATACAGACGCCGCACTGCCGTATGGCAAGTGCGGCGTTGTTGTTCATGATCTGGTAAAGTGCAAATAAGGACCCTTTTTCTGACAAACAAGGTTCTTAACCAGATTGCCGGATTGAGGTAGAATGAAGTCATCAGGTATGAAGTGAGAACAGAATTTCATATATTGAGGAGGTTTTGTAATAATGGCAGCATATTATTTGGCAGTAGATATCGGAGCATCCAGCGGACGTCATATTCTCGGACATATAGAAAACGGAAAAATGGTTCTGGAAGAAATTTACCGTTTCGAGAATGGAATGGTGAAAAAAGACGGAGAACTCTGCTGGGAATTTGACCGGCTTTTCGCAGAGGTTGTAAATGGTCTGAAGAAATGCAAAGAAATCGGTAAGATTCCGGTAAGCATGGGTGTTGACACCTGGGGTGTTGACTTTGTACTTCTGGACAAAGATGATAATGTTCTCGGAAATACAGTAGGATACCGTGATCACCGTACAGATGGAATGGACGAAGAGGTTTATAAAACAATTTCCCTGAAAGATCTCTATGCGAGAACCGGTATCCAGAAAGCAATCTTTAATACCGTTTATCAGTTAATGGCAGTAAAGAAGAAACATCCGGAATATCTGGAGCAGGCAGAGACACTTCTTCATGTACCGGATTATTTCCATTTCCTGCTGACAGGAGAGAAGACCTGTGAGTATACAGAGGCAACTACAGGACAGCTTGTATGCCCGACAACTAAGGACTGGGATTATGAACTGATCGATATGCTCGGATATCCGAGAAAGATTTTCCAGAAGCTGATCATGCCGGGAACAAGCATCGGACATCTGACAGAGAAGATGAAAGCCGAAGTAGGCTTTGATCTTGAGGTAGTGGCTCCTGCCACACATGATACAGGCTCTGCGGTACTTGCAGTTCCTGCAAATGACGACGATTTTATCTACATCAGTTCCGGTACCTGGTCACTGATGGGAATTGAGAGAAAAGAAGCAGACTGCTCGGAGAAGAGCTGCGAGTTGAACTTCACAAATGAAGGTGGTTACGCAGGACGTTTCCGTTATCTGAAGAATATCATGGGACTCTGGATGATCCAGTCTGTACGTCATGAATTTAATGATGCATACAGCTTTGCTCAGATCTGTGAGATGGCGGAAGAAGCAAAGGATTTCCCGTCAAGGGTAGATGCAAATGATGAATGCTTCCTTTCTCCTGAAAATATGACAGAGGAAGTAAAGGATTATTGCCGCAGAACAGGACAGAAAGTTCCGGAAACACTGGGCGAGATCGCGACAGTTATTTATACCAGTCTTGCAGAATGTTATGCAAAGACTGCAAAAGAGCTGGAAGAGATGACTGGCAGAACCTACAGCCGAATCCATATCGTAGGCGGCGGTTCCAATGCCGGATACCTCAATGAACTTACTGCAAAGGCAACAAAGAAAGAAATCCATGCAGGTCCCGGCGAGGCAACTGCGATCGGAAATATTACCGCGCAGATGCTCAAAGCAGAGGAATTCAAGACGATCGAAGAGGCTCGCACAACTATCCATGAATCCTTTGGAATTAAAATATATAAATAATAACCTGGGAGGTTTATACTATGTTAGTAAACACAAAAGCAAGAGTTGGTGTATTTTCTATCGCATTAGGTGCATATCTTCCGCAGTTCCCGTCACTGGTACCGGAATTTGAAGCACAGTATGCAGCATTCAAGAAGACGATTCCGGACACTGTTGAGATCATCGATGGTGGAATGGTAACAACCAAAGAACAGGCAATGGAAGCGGGAGATAAATTCCGTGCTGCAGATGTTGACCTTGTATTCCTTCAGATGCTGACTTATGCAACATCCTACAATATGCTTCCGGCAGTACGTGACCTGGATGTTCCGGTCGTACTTGTAAACGTACAGAAGCTGAAAGCTCTGGACTATGATCATACAGATATTGCTTCCTGGCTGGGTGAAGGCTATGCCTGCGGTGCAGTAGGTGAGGCTGTTGCCGATCTTGAGAGAGCAGGAAAGAGACACGCTGTGATCACCGGTGTTGTTGAAGGCGGAGATCCTGGAGTTCAGGCTGAGATTGAAGACTGGTGCAAGGCTGCTCAGGTAAGAAGAAGATTCCGTGATACCAATATCGCACAGATCGGAAGAC
>CAVCYJ010000342.1:0-2264 GCA_963605995.1 Holdemanella biformis
CGGATGTGCTTCTGGCAGTAAACCGTCCATATGGAAAATCAGACTACATACCATGTATCTGCTGGGGCAGAAATGCCCGTTATGCGTCCGCATTTGAGGTAGGAGGCCATGTCCTGATCTGGGGACGTATCCAGAGCAGGGAATATATGAAGCGGATTGGTGAGAATGAAACGGAGAAAAGGGTTGCGTATGAAGTCTCTGTAAGCAAGCTGGAATACATGGAGTAATGAGGCATTTATTAATTACTTGCAATTCTTCATAAACTGCGGTAATATAAGCGTATTCAGATAAAAACAGCAGACTGCTGAATAGTCACAAAAAGAAGGTACAATTCAACAGCGATAAGAGGAATTGTTTGTTATGGAAAAAGAATTTACAGAGGTTTACTGCGGTGGAGGGAAAGGCAAGACAACACTGGCTGTCGGTCAGTGCCTGAGAGCTTCTGCCCAGGGTAAGAGCGTTATTATCATTCAGTTTCTGAAAGGAAGAGAACGTAGAGAACTGGATTTTCTGGAAGAACTGGACAATCTGGATATCAAGATATTTCGTTTTGAGAAATATGATGAATGCTACGAGGAGTTGAATGAGCAGGAGAAGGCGGAAGAGAAGACGAATATTCTGAACGCTTTAAACTTCGCACGAAAGGTTATTGCGACGCAGGAGTGTGATTTTCTGCTTCTTGATGAGATTCTCGGACTTCTGGATTATGGAATTACCACCGAGGAAGCGATCGGTGATATTCTGAAAATGAAGGATGAGAATATGCATATCCTGCTCACAGGGCGTATATTGCCGGATGGCCTGCGTAAATATGCGGACAGCATAACGACACTGACAACTGAGAAGTGTATAGAAACTACAGAAGAATAAGGAGGAGAGCAAATGGCAATTTTTAAAGGTGCAGGTGTTGCGATCGTAACCCCTATGTATGAAGACGGTAAGGTGAATTATGAGAAACTGGAGGAACTCCTGGAGTATCAGATTGCAAACAGTACAGATGCGATCATCATTTGCGGAACCACAGGAGAATCATCTACAATGACACATGGAGAGCATCTTAAGACAATTAAGTTTGCGATCGACAAGGTAAATAAACGTGTTCCGGTCATTGCAGGTACAGGATCCAATTGTACAGATACTGCGATCATGATGTCAAAAGAGGCTGCTTCTTATGGTGCAGATGCGCTTCTGGTGGTAACACCATACTATAACAAGGCAACTCAGAAGGGACTGATCGCACACTATACAGCAATCGCGGAGGCAGTTCCGGAAACTCCGATCATCATGTACAATGTTCCGAGCCGTACAGGATGTAACATCCAGCCGGCAACAGCAGTGGCTCTGGCTAAAAATGTTAAGAATATCGTTGGTATCAAGGCTGCAAGCGGCGATCTTTCCCAGATTGCAACTATGATGGCTATGGCAGATGGCGCGATCGAACTGTATTCAGGAAATGATGACCAGGTACTTCCGATCCTTTCACTGGGCGGTCTTGGTGTAATTTCCGTACTTTCCAATGTTGCTCCTAAGGAAACACATGATATGGTCATGAAGTTCCTGGAAGGTGATGTAAAGGGTGCGACAGAAATCCAGTTAAAGGCAATCCCGCTGATCCATGCGCTGTTTAGCGAAGTAAACCCGATTCCGGTTAAGACAGCTCTGAACCTGATGGGAAAGGAAGTTGGTCCTCTTCGTATGCCATTATCCGAGATGGAAGAGGCAAACAAAGAGAAACTTGCTGCAGAGCTTAAGAATTTTGGAATCAAACTTGCATAATTTTGGATTGAGAGGAAAATACAAATGGTAAAGATTATTATGCATGGCTGTAACGGTCATATGGGTCAGGTAATCTCCGGACTTGTTGAGAAAGACCCGGATGCTGAGATCGTAGCAGGTATCGATGTAGCAGACCAGGGAAAGAACAGTTACCCTGTATATACAAATATGGAAGAATGTCAGGTAGAGGCAGATGCCCTTATTGATTTCTCTTCTGCAAAGGCAACAGATGCTCTTCTTGCCTACTGCGGGAAACGTAAACTTCCGGTTGTATTATGTACAACAGGTTTGAGCGAAGAGCAGCTTGCAAAGGTTGAAGAGACTTCTGAGAATGTTGCTGTACTGAAATCTGCAAATATGTCTCTTGGAATCAATACACTGATGAAACTGCTTCAGGATGCTGCAAAGGTTCTGGCAACAGCAGGATTTGATATTGAGGTTGTTGAGAAGCATCACAGACTGAAACTGGATGCTCCAAGCGGAACAGC
>CAVCYJ010000343.1:0-2232 GCA_963605995.1 Holdemanella biformis
CAGGAGGTAAGGCAGTGACAAAGAGATATCGCAAGAAGATTACAGTAGTGCTCTCCTTGGTATTACCTGTCATATTATTGTTTGCAATATTAAATTGCTTTACCACGTATGTGTTTTATGAAGATTATAAATATAAAATGAATCTTATGACAGAGATTGCTGCAAAGGAAGAATTTTCCGGGCTGGATGCTGTTTCGGAATTGCTTAAGGATAAGGATATTGAAACTAACGAACAGGGAAGGCGATTATTGGAGCAATATGGATACTGGGGAAATAAAGGGAATGCATTTTATATGCAATTCCGGCATCAGGTTATGGTGACCGGTGCTGTAAGCACTGTGATATGCGTGCTTCTTTTGACTTTTTTACTTTATTGGAAGAAAAAAGAAGATGCGTGTCATCAGAAAATTTTAGACCAGTTGGAAGAAATTCTGATCAGATTCCGTGAAAATAAATTTGATGATTTACTGAAAACGGAAAATCATGCAGAACTGGAAAAATTGAATGACCAGCTTGAAGCAATCGGATATCATATTCAGTTGATAAAGGAAGAAGCAAGGGCAGAAAAGGAGAACACGAAAGAAATGGTTTCTGATATTTCTCACCAGTTAAAGACACCGGTTGCAGCTTTGGATACATGTTTTAGTGTGCTGATGCAGAATGACTTAAGTGCCACAGAACAGGAGGAGTTTCGTATCCGTTGTCGGAGTGCTCTGGATGGACTGGAGACGTTATTGCAGTCGCTTCTTGAAATATCCAAGATGGAAACTGGACTGATTCAGATTAATAAGAAAAAACTTCCGCTTATGGATACTGTCATATCTGCTGTGAACTGTACTTATCCAAAAGCGGATGAGAAAGAAATTGAATTCGTTTTTGACTATGAAAAAGAGCTGGAAACATGCATGGTTATGCAGGATAAAAGATGGCTTGGTGAAGCTGTGATCAACGTTCTGGATAATGCAATCAAGTACAGCCCGGATGGTTCAAAAATATTTATCCGGTTACAAAAAAGAAACGATCTTGTAAGAATGGAAATTGAGGATCAGGGAATTGGTATTCCGCAGAATGAGTATCACAAAATTTTTCAACGATTTTACAGAGGAAGTTCCAAGGAGGTCATGGAAAAGAGTGGTACAGGAATCGGACTTTTTCTATCGAGAGAAATTATCGAAAAACACGCAGGTACGATTACGGTAACCTCCGGCAAAAAGAAAAAAGGAAGCACGTTTGTGATTCAATTACCATATGTTGGTTAAATTTTAAGTGAGCAGAAATCTTACAATTCTGTAAGACTTCTGCTCGTTTTTTGAAAGTGAAATGAAAGATTGTCCTGATACAATTTGGATGTAGGTTGAAAAATGACCAAATATATAAACAGGCAAAGAAAGCGTGCTGAAAAGGTACGCTTTACAGAATTGAAAAGGAGGCAACACATGAGTGTGATATTAGAAACCAAGCAGCTTTGTAAGTTTTATGGCGCAGGTGAGAATCAGGTCAAAGCGGTCAATCAGGTGGACATTCAGATTGAGCAGGGAGAATTTGTCGCAATTGTTGGAAAGTCAGGTTCCGGTAAAAGTACATTACTTCATATGCTTGGAGGGCTAGACACCCCGACAAAAGGCAGTGTTACTTTAGCAGGGAAAGATTTATACAGGATGAAGGAAGATGCCCTTGCTGTTTTCCGCAGAAGAAAAATCGGATTTGTTTTTCAGGCATTTAATCTGGTTTCATCTGTTAATGTCTGGGAAAATATTGTACTGCCACTGGGGCTGGATGGAAGAAAAGTGGATGAAGCGTATGTAAATGATATTATTGCAACTCTGGGGATTGAAAACCGGATTTATAATCTGCCAAATCAGTTATCCGGAGGACAGCAGCAGAGAGTAGCAATTGCAAGAGCACTGGTGAATCGTCCGGAAATTATATTTGCAGATGAGCCGACAGGCAATCTTGATTCTAAGACCAGTGATGAGGTAATCGCTCTGCTTAAGATGACAGCAAAAAAATATGGACAGACAATTGTAATGATTACCCATGATGACGAAATTGCACAGGTCGCTGACCGTATTCTGGTGATTGAGGACGGACAGGTGGTGGATTTTAGATGAAGACAATAAGCAGGATTGCATATAGCAATGACAAAAAGAACAAGACAAGAAGTATACTGATTATGATGTCCATATGTCTGACTACGATGCTGCTTGTGATTATCAGTACTGTGGGAAATGG
>CAVCYJ010000344.1:0-2223 GCA_963605995.1 Holdemanella biformis
ACCATACTGACAATTGTCATAATTATCGAAATAATAATTGACAGTAACCCTGCATTTCCCACTGACTGGCGCATCTCGTCCATTTTTCCGGCGCCGAATTTCTGCGATGTGAGGACTGTAAATCCTGCTGTCAGTCCGGTAAGAAAACCGATGATCAGAAACATGATCGTTCCTGTGGAGCCTACTGCTGCAAGTCCCTTGGTACCTACAAATTTTCCTACGATTATGGCGTCTGCCATGTTGTAAAACTGCTGGAATACATTACCTATAAATACAGGTATCGTAAAATCCAGTATCATCTTCATTGGTTTCCCAACTGTCATGTCTGTCTGCATCCCAAAATACCCCCTGAATCCTTTCTTAAATTATTTTTGTAGTTGTTAACTCTTTCAGATAACCGACTCTTCATCAGATATCAGAGCGATTATAGTTGAAAATATTTTCCATTTCAAGATGTGTTTTGCAATTCTGTAATTTTCTACATAATCACCAAAATCCCGCTTTTTCAACCAGTGTACAGCCTCACATTTTCAGCTGTTTCCAAGACAAAAACCCTCCGGTTTACACCGAAGGGTTTCGTCAATATCACGAATTATTTTTCTACAAGAAGAGATTTTCCTGTCATCTCAGCAGGCTGTTCCATTCCCATAAGCTGAATCAGTGTAGGAACAATGTCTGCAAGACATCCATTTTCACGCAATGTATATTTGGTATCTGCATTTACAAGGATAAATGGTACCGGATTTGTTGTGTGTGCAGTCCACGGAGCACCTGTCTCATAATCAATGAGCTGTTCTGCATTTCCGTGGTCAGCGCAGATAAACATCTGTCCGTCAACCTCTTTGAGCGCTTCTACTGCCTTACCTACACATTCGTCTACAGTCTCAACAGCTTTCACTGCCGCTTCCTGTACACCTGTATGTCCAACCATATCCGGATTGGCGAAATTGATCACGATCACATCGTATTTGTCAGATTTGATCGCATCTACAAGTTTCTCACAAACCTGCGGAGCACTCATTTCCGGCTGAAGGTCATAAGTTGCAACCTTAGGAGATTTAACAAGGATTCTGTCTTCCCCTTTGTTCGGCTCTTCTACACCACCATTGAAGAAGAATGTAACGTGTGCGTATTTCTCTGTCTCAGCGATACGTGCCTGAGTCATATTATGAGCTGCAAGATACTCGCCGAATGTATTCTGAAGCTGAACTTTGTGGAAAGCAACCATTTTATTCTGGATAGTATCGTCATATTCTGTGAAGCAGACAAATGTAACGTGAGGTCTTGCTTTTCTCTCAAATCCCTGGAAATCATCATCGCAGAATGCTCTTGTGATCTCACGCGCACGATCAGGACGGAAGTTGAAAAATACAACAGAATCATTGTCAGAAACAATGCCTGTTGGCTGTCCGTCTTTCTCGATCACTGTAGGAAGAACAAATTCGTCTGTCTTGTCATTGTCATAAGAAGCCTGAACTGCTGCTGCAGCGCCTGTACCTTTTACACCTTCTCCGGATGTAAGAGCATTGTATGCAAGCTCCACACGATCCCAGCGGTTATCACGGTCCATTGCATAGTAACGTCCGGAAACCGTAGCAATTTCACCTACACCGATCTTCTTCATCTCTGCTTCCAGAGCTTCTACAAATTCTTTTCCTGATGCAGGAGGTGTATCACGTCCATCGAGGAAGCAGTGTACATAAACTTTATCAACACCTTCTCTCTTAGCCATCTCAAGCAGACCGTAAAGATGCGTATTGTGGCTGTGCACACCACCATCAGAAAGAAGCCCCATAAAATGTACCGCAGAATTATTTTCTTTCGCATTCTTCATTGCAGCTAGAAGAGCTTCATTCTTAAAGAAATCTCCATCCTGGATTTCTTTCGTAATTCTTGTAAGTTCCTGATATACGATACGACCTGCGCCCATGTTCATATGACCTACTTCAGAGTTACCCATCTGACCATCCGGAAGTCCTACTGCCAGCCCGCTTGCGTTTCCTTTTACAAAAGGATATTCTGTCATCAGCTTATCCATTACAGGAGTCTTAGCCATATATACAGCGTTTCCTTCTTTTTTGTCATTCAGACCATATCCATCAAGAATCATTAATACGGTTGGTTTTTTGCTCATAATGTTCTCCTTTTATATGTGTAGCTGCAAAATTCCCGAACAGCTACAATTGTTTTATACACAGATGCACCATCCAAAGCATGATAATA
>CAVCYJ010000345.1:0-2210 GCA_963605995.1 Holdemanella biformis
TCCGAATACAGTAGAGGGATTGGTACACGTTAATACTCTGCGGGATGACTATTATATTTTTGACCAGGAAACCTATGAACTTCGAGGTGAGATGACAAAGAAAGTATACAAGCTTGGAGATAAAGTCCGTGTCCGTGTGGCAGATGCAGATAAGATGCTTAAGACGGTAGATTTTGAGCTGGTTTTAAATATCTGGGATGACGAAGAGCGTTGAGCAGATAGATTTATATGTCAGTCTGACGAAACACCGGCAAATTATTTTATTTGCCGGATGGTCTGTAATTTGCAGTAAAAATATGTTATGATGTTATGACTGAACTGTATAAAAATGGCTTGGAGGATATTATGGCAAAAAAAAAAGGAATGAAGCTGATTGCCAATAATAAAAAGGCATTTCACGACTATTTTATAGAAGATACTTATGAAGCGGGAATTGCCCTTGCAGGAACGGAGGTAAAGTCTCTGCGTATGGGCAAATGCAGTGTCAAGGAATCCTTTATCCGTGTAGAGAACGGAGAGGTTTATATCTACGGAATGCATATCAGCCCTTATGAAAAAGGCAATATTTTTAATAAGGATCCGCTGAGGATACGTAAGCTTCTGCTTCACAGATATGAGATCAACAAGATTGAAGCAAAGCTCAAAGAAAAAGGTTTAACTTTAGTACCTCTGAAGGTTTATTTCAAAGACAGCCTGGTAAAGGTGGAGATCGGCATGGCCAGAGGTAAGAAACTCTATGACAAGAGACAGGATATCGCGAAAAAAGACCAGAGAAGAGAAGCAGAGAGAGACTTCAAGGTAAAAAATCTGTACTGACAGAAAAAAAGGAGCATTCGTGAATTACAGGGAATGTTCCTTTTTGTGCAATAATAAAAAGGGGTTCTTGATAAGGATGAACGGCCATTGGAACTGAAAGTCTAAAAATTGTATGAAATCAGTATGGGCTTTATTGACAACTTTTCGATACTCTGTAATAATAGAAAACTGAAAAATGATGTTATTGAAAAGAAGATATCCCATATGGCAGGAGGGAATATATTATGAAGAAACGTTATTTAATTCTGGCAGGTCTGCTGGTAATGGCAGTGGCGGCAGCCGGATGTGGTAAGAAGCAGACGACGGAGACAAAGACTGCACAGGCAACAGCTACTCCTACACCGGAGGTTACCAAAGCGGCGGACGTAGTAGATATGCAGCAGTCAACAGATGAGGATATAAAGGATGTAATGGGAGAGAAAACAGCTACTGCATCAAAGGTTGTATTTGTGAATGATACAGGGGACGCTATCAGGTCACTTTATATCCGTGCACATATAGATGAAGACAGTTCGGACAATGATGATGAGGAAGAGGATGACAACTGGGGAGATGATCTGATCAATGGAATGTTCACTCTGGCAGATCAGGGTAAAGCACTGTATTATATGCAGGCATCAAATACCCAGACGTCAGATACTCAGACGACAAAGAGCACCGCTTCCTATGATATCCGTATCACATATACTGATGAAGATAAGAATGAATGCTTCTTCCGTGATATCCCGCTCGGAACTATTTCACAGATTACCCTGTGCATGGATGGCACAGATGATGATGCGATTCCATATGCAAAATATCTGACAGGCACATCAACAAAAGAAATATCTACTCTTGATGCGGTAAAGAAACGTCTGGGAATGACCGATGACGATTCAGACAGTTCGGATGACAGTGATACAGATTCAACAGATAGCAGTGACAGTGAAAATAAAAATAATGACAATACGGGCAAGGGAAGTACAGACGATCAGAACAGTACCGGAAACAATAGCTCTGATAACAGTGGGAACAGCGGCGGAACTGATAGTGGAAACAGCGGAGGTAGTACAGATAATACGGGTGACAATGACAACCAGGGTGACGGCGAAGATATGATCTCCACAGCAGAGAAATATATCGGTCAGTCTCTGGATTCACTTGAGGGAGCATGCGGATCTCCACAGGGCAGCAGCTATGAGGATGACCCTGAAACAGGCAAGACAGGATTCCATTATTACAGCAATTTCACAGTTTCTACTACTGTTGATGAAAATGGTAATGAAATTGTTGCCGGAATATGGTAAAATAAAAGTACGAACGCAGCAGCAGAAAGAAACTGTGATTTTGCTGCCGGCAGTAAATTAATTTCAGGAGACAGTACTATGAAGCGTGTATTATTAAAATTAAGCGGC
>CAVCYJ010000346.1:0-2209 GCA_963605995.1 Holdemanella biformis
ATAATAGTCATCCCGCAGAGTATTAACGTGTACCAATCCCTCTACTGTATTCGGAAGTTCCACATATAGTCCCCATCCGGTAACACCTGAGATAATTCCTTCGAATTCTTCTCCTAAATGATAGGACATGTATTCTGCCTTCTTCAGCTTGTCTGATTCACGCTCTGCCTCATCCGCACGGCGTTCGCATACGCTGGACTGCCTTGCAACCTCATCCAGGATTTCCGCATAATGTTCAGTCCTGCCTTCCCTCATCAGTCTGCCACGGAGGTTATCCTTGATGATCCTGTGGATCTGCAGATCAGGATATCTTCTGATCGGAGAAGTGAAATGGCAGTAATATTTCGCTGCCAGGCCGAAGTGTCCGCTGCATTCTGTGGTGTATTTCGCCTGTTTCATAGAACGCAGTACCAGACGGCTGATCATTGCTTCGTTCGGAAGACCTTCGATACTTTCAATGATCTGCTGAATTTCTTTTGGCGTGATCTCTTCTTTTGCTTTCCGGATCTTTACCCCCTGATTGTGAAGCAGTGTCAGGAGACTTTCTACTTTCTCCGGATCCGGATTATCGTGGGTTCTGTATACAAACGGAATTTCCTCTGTACAGTATTCCTGTGCTACTGTCTCATTTGCCATCAGCATGAAATCTTCAATGATCCTGGTTGCCACATTTGCTTCATACGGCTTTACATCGATTGCTTTTCCCGCTGCATTGAGAATAATCTTGCTCTCCGGAAAATCAAAATCAATAGAGCCTCTGTGATGACGGCTGTTTCTTAAGATTTCTGACAGCTCCTTCATCATAAAGAACATCGGAATCAACGCTTCATAACGCTTCTTCGCTTCTTCGTCTGTGTCTTCCAGAATATTCTTTACATCAGTATAACACATACGTTCGTCTACGTTAATCACTGTTTCCGCAATCTGGTGAGAAACTACTTTTCCTTTTTCACTGATGTCCATCAGACAGCTCAATGCCAGTCTGTCCTCGCCCTGATTCAGAGAACAGATTCCGTTTGAAAGACGTTCCGGCAGCATCGGCACGACACGGTCTGCCAGATAAACGCTGGTTCCACGTTTCAGTGCTTCTCTGTCCAGAGCACTGTTGTACTGCACATAGTTGCTTACATCTGCGATATGGACTCCAAGGTGATAAATATCCCCTTCTTTTGTCAGGGAAATCGCATCATCCAGATCCTTTGCATCTTCACCGTCAATCGTAACCGTCTGCAGATGTCTCAGATCCAGTCTGCCGTCTCTGTCCGCATCCAGCACATGATCCGGGACACGCTGTGCCTGTTTCATTACTTTCTCCGGGAACTCACTCGGGATTCCGAAGCTCTTGACGATTGCCAGGATGTCTGTGCCCGGTGTGCGGATATTTCCGAGGTTCTCCTTGATTTTTCCCTCCGGGTTCTTATTTTTCGAGCCGTAATCTGTAATGACTGCGATTACTTTATCGCCATTTTTAACCCCTGCTGCTTCCTTGCGCGGGATAAAAATATCTTTTGAAAATTTGGGGTTGTCACTGATCACGAAACCAAAGTCACGGTTTAACTGGTATGTTCCTACAATCTCCGGCATACCACGCTCCAGCACCCTGACAACCACACCCTCCTGACGCTTACCCTCTTTCTGACCATCACGGATAATGATACGTACCTTATCCTGATGCATAGCCGTGCCTGTATCAGCTTCAGGGATAAAGATGTCCTGATCCAGTCCTTCGATTTCTACAAATCCGAAACCTTTCGGATGTCCGATAAATGTTCCCTCTGCCTGAGTTCCCTCGATATGATCTTCCTTATAGTCCTCTTCATCCCGGAAATCTCTGCTGCTGTTTCTTCCGCAACTTTTCTCTTTTTTCTTGTCTCTGTTTTTATCTTTCAGTTTGTCTTTTTTCTTTTTCCATTTTCCTTTGACCTTTTCATATCTGCCTTTATTATCCACAGATACTTTTCCTTCATTACAAAGTTCATCCAGAACATCGTAAAGCTCTCTCTTCTCTTCTTTTGAGAGTCTCAGGAGAGTGGCGATCTCACGGAGCCGCATTGGCTTGTAAACGGAATCGCCAAGCAGTTCCAGCATAAACTTTTTTCTTCGTTCTATATCTTTTTTCTTCATGTTACTCCTTTGGTTCACAAAAAAACACCCTTGTACATGACAAGAGTGTTTCCAGTCTCATTCTAATTTAACCCAGCATATTTAA
>CAVCYJ010000347.1:0-2097 GCA_963605995.1 Holdemanella biformis
CACTGGCATACTTCGATTGAGATTTTTGCGGTTCTGGAGGGGCGGCTGGAGTTTTTTATGAACAAAGAGGAGTATCCGCTGAAGGCGGGGGAGCAGATTATCATTAACTCTAATGAGATCCATTCTATACGTGCGGTGGAGAGGAATAAGACAGTGGTGCTTCAGATACCGCTGAAACAGTTTGAGAATTATTTTACGGCGCAGAGGTTTATCAGGTTCAGGAGCCAGGATGAGGCGGCGGATGTGAAGCTGGCTTCACTGATCAAGAAACTGTATAAGGTTTATACAGCGAGAGATGTGGGATATGAATTCCGGACGATGTCACTGTTTTATGAGATTATGTATATGCTGGTCAAAAATTACCGCCTGACTGAGGTACGTGAGAAGGAGATACGGCACAGCAGAAGGCTGGATGCTTTGTCAAAAATTACCACATATATGCGCGATCATTATAAAGAAGAGCTGAAGCTTTCTGACCTTGCAGCTACATTTGGTTATTCTGACGCATATTTGTCGCGAATGTTTCAAAAATATGCAAAAGTTAACTATAAAACGTATTTGCAGGATATCCGTATGGCATATGCGTACAGGGATCTGATGAATACGGACCGAACGATTAGTCAGATTGCACTGGATAACGGATTTTGTAGCAGTCGTGGTTTTTCGGGAGAATTTCAGAAAAGATATGGGATCTTACCGAGTGAGATGCGAAAACAGATAAATCAAAAAGGTCAAAAAAACGCCATAGAATAGTCAAGAAAAATGGCGAAAAAGATATCACCTGTCTGCTATACTCGAATCACAGTAAAGACAACGCGACACCCCGAAAGGGAAAAGGAGGTTTTACAGGTGAAGATTCAGAATGTAACAGATGCTTCTTTCCGCAAATACGGAAAAGTTCTGGAAGGATATGATTTCAGTGCTCTTCTTAAAGAGATGAAACACACACCGGTTCCGGATGATGTGGTTTATGTTCCTTCTGTGGAGGAACTGGAAGCTCTGGATGTAGCAAAGATGCTTCAGAATAAAGGTTTCGGTGGAATTCCAATCGAGATTGGATACTGCAACGGACACAACAAGAAGTTAAATGCAGTAGAATATCATCGCAGTTCAGAAATCAATGTGGCAGTAACTGATCTGGTTCTGCTGATCGGATGCCAGCAGGATATCACAGATGAACTTACATATGATACTTCTAAGATTGAAGCATTCCTTGTACCTGCAGGAACAGGTATTGAAGTATACGCAACTACGCTTCATTATGCACCGTGTAATGTGCAGGATGGCGGTTTCCAGTGTGTAGTCGTGCTTCCGGCAGGAACGAATACAGATCTGACATTTGAAACAGCAAAGACCGGCGAGGACAGTCTGCTGACAGCGAAGAACAAATGGCTCATTGCGCATGAAGATGCAGCAATTGAAGGTGCGGTAAACGGACTTCGCGGAGAGAATATCGCAATTGACTGACCGTTAGAAATAATATAGGCAGTAATCTTGAATATCCGCCTGACTCGAATCAGGTAGCGAGACGATAAAACAATAAAAAAAGCATATAAAATGTGGAGGAATTTATACTATGAACAATATACCGGTAGTAAAACTTGGATTAATCGCAGTAAGCCGTGACTGCTTCCCGATTCAGCTTTCTGAAAAGAGACGCGCAGCGATCAAAGAAGCTTATCAGGGTGAACTGTATGAATGTCCTGTAACTGTTGAAAATGAGAAGGATATGGAGAAGGCTCTTGAGGATGTAAACAAAGCAGAGTGTAATGCACTGGTTGTTTTCCTTGGAAACTTCGGACCTGAAACTCCTGAAACACTGATCGCAGAGAGATTCGACGGACCATGTATGTATGTGGCTGCCGCAGAAGGTGACGGCGACATGATCAACGGCAGAGGTGATGCTTACTGTGGTATGCTGAACTGCTCATATAACCTGAAAATGCGTCATCTGGAAGCATATATTCCGGAGTATCCGATCGGAACAGCTACAGACATTTCCAAAATGATCGCTGATTTCGTACCGATCGCACGTGCTGTTATCGGTGTTCGTAACCTGAAGATCATTACTTTCGGACCACGTCCTCAGGACTTCTT
>CAVCYJ010000348.1:0-2068 GCA_963605995.1 Holdemanella biformis
AAAAAAGCCCAGAAAATCAACAGAATTGCTTGATTTCCTGGGCTATATTTGATATAATTATTGAGTAGGATATCATACTCAAATAGGAGGAGAAAATGTACTTCGATTTTCAGGTAAAAATTCCGGAAGATACAGGAAAAATCTCACTCAATAAGAGGAACGGAACAACCTATGTAGAATACACATACGGGCGAAAATATATTCCGGAAAAGAAATACAATGTACCACAGCGAACCACGATTGGGAAGATGGATCCGGTAGATTCATCCATGATGTATCCAAATCCAAACTTTATCAAATATTTCCCGGAAGTAGATCTTCCCGAAGAAAAGGATCGTTCCAAGCGCAGCAGTTGCCTGCGGATTGGTTGCTATGCTGTTATCAAGAAGATTATTGAGGATTATAAACTTGATGAAATGATGCTACGGATCATTGGCAGAGACGGCGGACTTTTTCTTGATCTTGCTGCATACTCTATTATTACCGAAAACAATGCCGGGCAATATTATCCTGATTATGGCTACAACCATCCTCTTTTCACTTTAGGAATGAAGATATACAGCGATTCCAAGGTTTCAGATTTTATTACTGGCATCACGCCTGACCAGAGCATCGGCTTTTTGAATGAATGGAATGCTTCCCGTAATCATCGTGAGAAGATTTATATTTCTTACGATTCAACAAACAAAGCATGCCAGGCAGGCGACATTGAGATTGCGGAGTTTGGACATTCCAAAGATGGTAAGGATTATCCTGTTTTCAATTATTCTGTTGCTTATGACAGTGATAACCGCGAGCCTCTTTTCTATGAAGAGTATCCGGGCAGCATTGTTGATATGGCACAGCTGCAGATCATGCTGGAAAAGACAAAAGGATACGGTTACAAGAAAGTCGGTTTTATACTGGATAGGGGATATTTCAGCAAGGCGAATCTCCGCTTTATGGACAAGAACGGATATGATTTTGTAATCATGGTCAAGGGAATGAAAAAACTGATCCGTGAGATCATTCTTGAACATAGGGGAACCTTTGAAGATGTTCGTGGCAACAGCATCCGGCAATATAAAACTTATGGAACAACCTTGGAAAGGACGTTATTCCCGTCTGACGAGAAAAAAAGGTACTTTCATCTGTTTTTTAGCAGTTCACGTCACGCTTCTGAACAGGAAATGTTGGAAGCAAGGATTGACCGCATGAAAAAGAGCCTGAAGAAGACCTATGGCAAAGCGAAAGAAATGGACAGCAGTTATAATCATTACTTCAAGCCGGTCTATTATCACGAAGACCAGGAGGACCAGCTTTTGCAGACAGCCATGGAGAGAGCAGATGTGATTCAGGAAGAAATTCGTCTGTGTGGATATTTTTGCATTATCACATCAAAAAAAATGAGTGCAAAAGAAGCTCTGGAACTGTATAAAAGCAGGGATGAGTCAGAAAAGCTATTCAGAGGAGACAAATCTTATCTTGGCAACAAAGCCCTTAGGGTTCAGACAGACGAAGCAGCTGCAGCAAAAATCTTTATTGAATTTGTGGCACTAGTTATTCGGAACAAGATATATACAAGCCTTAAAGATGCCATTCTGGAGGATGACAGCAAGGCGAATTACATGAATGTACCGGCTGCGATTAGGGAATTGGAAAAAATTGAAATGATTCGCCAGACAGACGGAGAATACAGGCTGGATCATGCTGTGACAGCAACGCAGAAAGCAATACTGAAAGCATTCAAGATGGATGCAAGTTATATTCAGAGAGAAGCAGCAAAAATCAGGGATACACTTAAGGAGGAAACATAATGGCACGTGGAAGAAAAAATCTGACTACAGCAGAACAGATAGAGAAAACAGAGGCGCTTGTGCTTCAGAAGAAGCAGGAACTTGATGATCTCGTAGCCGAACTTAAAAGGCTCCGCGAAGTAGAGAAAAAAGAAAATCAGGCATTACTGCTGGCGGCAGTTGCAAAGAGCAAATGGACATATGAGCAGATCATGGAATTCATCCAAAGTGACCCAGCAGACAGGGATGAGGAGTAACTAAAAATCCTACTCGTTTCAGCGAATAAACTGATT
>CAVCYJ010000349.1:0-2029 GCA_963605995.1 Holdemanella biformis
GGCATCAGTTTGCTTTCGTCGGCGATTTTCATGAGATCTTCCATGGATGTCGGATACATGACAAATGCCACTCCGTTCGTTTTGTCTGCAAGCGCGGCCAGTTCTGCTGCTTTATGGCTTCCGCCTACAAAAGAAATCCTCTGGTCTGTACGCGGGTCTTCGATCCCCAGGATCGGACTGAGTACTTTTTCCTGGAGAATGGATACATCGAGCTGGCCTACCACGTCTTTATTCTCATAGACATCCGGCCATGCCTTCAGGTGATACCACTGTCCGTCCACATACATTCCCATGCAGTGTTTCTCAACTGGCTTACACGGAAATCCCGGCATCAGCATCAGTTCAAAATTAAACTTCATTGCACCCAGAAATGCTTTCACGCTTAATCCGTTTAGATCACTGACAATTCTGTTATACGGAAGAATGCACAGTTGCTCATACGGAAATACAACTGACAGGAAATAATTAAACTCTTCCTCTCCTGTATATCCCGGATTCTGTTCTCTTCTCTTTAAACCAACCTTTACGGCAGAAGCCGCACGGTGATGTCCATCCGCAATATACAGAGAATCAATATTTGCAAATTCCGCATGAACTTTTGCAATAACATCCTGATCATCGATCACCCATACTCTGTGTGTGATCTGATCCTCATTGGTAAAATCATATGCCGCTTCATGGCTTTCTTTCCAGTCATTCATCAGCTTAAGCAGAGTTTCCGGATATCTGCAGGCCAGGAAAATCGGGCCGGTATTTGCATTACAGGAATCAACATGGTGAATGCGGTCCTGCTCCTTATCTTCTCTGGTAAGTTCATGTTTCTTTACCACACCGGACATATAGTCGTCAATAGAGCTGCATCCGACAATACCAGTCTGTGTTTTACCTTTTCTTACAAGTTCGTATATGTAATAGCAGGGATTATCATCCTGAACAAGAATCCCTCTTCTCCCCATACTGTCAAGGTTCTCTTTTGCCTTCTCGTAAACCCGTTCATCATACAGGTCAATTCCCTGCTCCAGATCCATTTCCGGTCTGTCTATATGCAGAAAAGATAACGGATTCTTATCTCCTATCGCCTTTGCCTCTTCTCTGTTTACCACATCATAAGGAAGCGCCGCTACCTCTGCTGCCTTTTCCTTTACCGGCCGTAATGCCTTAAATGCACGAAACACTGCCATCGTATTTTCTCCTCTCTTCAAAATCGGTAATCAATATCTTCAAGCTCCCTTGCATTCATCACTTCATAAATACAGGTATTTTCCAGATGCTTCATGATCACCCTCTTACCACCTTTGTCACCCTCAAGCGCAAGCAGTTCTTTATAATATTTCTTCTTAAAAATACACGGATTTCCAGTCTCTCCCTGACAGGAAATACACGCAATTTCCTTCTTACTGTGCAGAAATGCAAAAACCAGTCCGCATATCGTCTCACAGGTCAGCCAGGGCTGATCAGCTACCGCAAAAAGAACCGCATCCGCCTTCAGATTTGCGCTCAGGCCAACCTTCAGAGACGAAGAGATCCCCAACTCCGGATGCAGGTTGTACAATACCTGTATACCCTGTTTTCTGACAAAATCTGCAATTGCATCGTACTGTGTCACAACCGTGATCTCGCATTTTATATCAGGCACTTTTTCAGAGCATTTATTAATGTATACCTCATCTGCTCCACCAGATTTTTTGCCTGTGCTGTTCCAGATGTCTCTTAATTCCTTTTGCAGCTTATTTCGGTTTTCCAGTCTGTCTTTTGCCTGCCGCAGCTGACACAGAACGTGCTGATACATGGACATCCCGTTTATTTCGTACAACAGTTTATTTGTGCCAAAACGCCGGCTGTTTCCGGCTGCCAGCATGATCATAGCAATCTTCAACGCAACCTGTTCCTCCCCAGAGACTCTCTATTCTTTTAAAAGGCTGCCATACGCTGCCACTGTATGCTTCTTCTCCAGTTCCTCCACAATATGCTCCGCAGTCTCTTTATCTGACAGTACATCCGATTTATTCAGATAAACTCTGTAAACCCT
>CAVCYJ010000350.1:0-2009 GCA_963605995.1 Holdemanella biformis
AACATGACAACAAAGATGTGAAAAACAAGGAGGTCATTGCTATGGCGAAAAAAAGAAATATTATTGTTGGACAATCAGGAGGACCGACTGCTGTGATCAATTCCAGTCTGGCAGGAGTTTACAAGAATGCCATTGAACGTGGATTTGACAAAGTGTACGGAATGCTTCACGGAATTCAGGGACTTCTGGATGAACAGTATATTGACCTGTCAACGCAGATCCACTCAGAGCTGGATATCGAACTGCTGAAGAGAACTCCTTCTGCATTCTTAGGCTCCTGCCGTTACAAGCTTCCTGAGATTCACGAGGATAAAACAATCTACGAGAAGATTTTCGAGATATTAAATAAACTGGACATATACGCATTTATCTATATCGGTGGAAATGATTCCATGGACACGATCAAGAAACTGTCCGATTATGCGATCCTGACAGGACAGACTCAGAAATTCCTCGGTGTTCCGAAAACGATCGACAATGACCTGGCGCTGACAGACCATACACCAGGTTTCGGAAGTGCTGCAAAATATATCGGTGCTTCCACAAAAGAAGTGATCCGCGATGCACAGGGACTTACCTATAAGAAAAATATGATCACGATCATGGAAATCATGGGACGTAATGCCGGATGGCTCACAGGTGCCACAGCCCTTGCGAAGTCCGAAGACTGCGACGGACCGGATCTGATCTATCTTCCGGAGGTTCCTTTTGATGTTGAGAAATTCCTTGCAAAAGTAAAAGACCTTCTTAAGAAAAAATCCTCCATTGTCATTGCAGTTTCCGAGGGAATCAGGCTTGCGGACGGCAGATATGTATGTGAACTCGGAAATGCGGGAGACTATGTGGATGCTTTTGGCCACAAACAGCTTCAGGGAACAGCTACGTATCTGGCAAACTTCCTGGCAGCAGAGTGCGGATGCAAGACAAGGGCAGTGGAGCTTTCCACCCTGCAGAGAAGTGCTTCCCATATGGCATCTCGAGTGGACATTGATGAAGCGTTCATGGTAGGCGGTGCTGCAGTGAAGGCTGCCGACGAAGGTGACACAGGCAAAATGGTCGTTATCGACCGTGTTTCCGATGATCCGTACATGGCAGCTACAGGTATTTACGATGTGCACAGGATCGCAAACGAAGAGAAACTTGTACCGCGGGAATGGATGAATAAAGATGCCACAAACGTAACCAAGGACTTTGTGGATTATATTAAACCACTGATCCAGGGTGACTACCAGCCTATCATGGTAAACGGTATGCCAAGGCATCTGGTGCTGAATCTGAAAAAAGGCAGAAAGAAATAAACTGCAGAAATAAAGACCTGAATAAAGGACATTGGAAACCATTAACAAAACGGGAATGAGAAAATAACTCGTATTATGCAGAATGTATAAAAAAATTAGCTGATTTTAGCAGATTGACCTTGACGAAACGACGCAAACTCTATAAAATATCAGTGTGCGTATAAGAATCATATTTACTTATGTGTGAAAGAATGTGATTGTCCGGTATTTTTGCTTATGACAGATTTCGGACAGTTACGAAAGAACAATCATTAGGAGGAAAATGTAAAATGGCAAAATGGGTTTACATGTTCACAGAAGGTAATGCTACAATGAGAAACCTTCTGGGAGGTAAAGGTGCTAACCTTGCTGAAATGACAAACCTTGGTCTTCCTGTACCACAGGGCTTCACAATCACAACAGAAGCTTGTACTCAGTACTATGAAGATGGAAGACAGATCAATGATGAGATCATGGCTCAGATCATGGAAGCAATCACCAAAATGGAAGGAGTTACCGGAAAGAAATTCGGTGATAAAGAAAATCCTCTGCTTGTTTCCGTCCGTTCTGGTGCAAGAGCTTCTATGCCAGGTATGATGGATACTATCCTGAACCTTGGTTTAAACGAAGACGTTGTTAACGTACTTGCTGAGAAATCCGGCAATGCCCGCTGGGCCTGGGACTGCTACAGAAGATTCATCCAGATGTACTCTGACGTAGTTATGGAAGTCG
>CAVCYJ010000351.1:0-2008 GCA_963605995.1 Holdemanella biformis
AAAATCCCATCGCCGCAGGCGATTTTCAATGGATTTTGACTCGTAACTGTGAAGGTACTGAACAGTTACGAAATATCTTATGCAATATTTTAGGTGCTTATCCAAGTAATGCAGAGTCGTTGCTGAACTCTTCCCCGCTGGCGCGTTCAAACTGATCAAGCAGATCCTTGACAGTCAGTTTCTTTTTTTCTTCCCCATGGATATCCAGAATAATCTTGCCTTCCATCATCATGATCAGGCGATTTCCGTGGGCTATGGCATCTTTCATGTTATGAGTGATCATCAAAGTTGTGAGGTGATCACGATTTACGATCATGTCTGTAATCTCCAGAACTTTGGCTGCTGTCTTGGGATCAAGAGCAGCAGTGTGTTCATCCAGAAGCAGAAGCTTGGGCTTCTGAAGGGTTGCCATAAGAAGTGTAAGAGCCTGTCTCTGACCGCCGGAGAGAAGTCCCACTTTTGAGGTGAGTCTGTCTTCCAGACCAAGTTCGAGGATTTTTAACAGCTCTTTGTATTCTTCGCGCTCTGTCCTGGTGATTCCCGGACGGAGCAGACGGGATTTTCCGCGGCGTCTGGCAAGTGCGAGATTTTCTTCGATACCCATGGTGGCAGCGGTTCCGGTCATTGGATCCTGAAATACACGTCCGAGGTAGGTTGCGCGTTTGTGCTCGGAAAGTTTTGTGACATCGATGTTATCTATGAGAATCTGGCCTTCATCAATTGGCCAGGTTCCTGCTACGGCATTTAACATGGTGGATTTACCGGCACCATTTCCGCCGATAACGGTCACAAAATCGCCTTCATTAAGTTTGAGATTCAGTCCATTCAGGGCACGTTTCTCATTGATGGTTCCCGGATTAAAAGTTTTATAAATATTTTTAAGTTCCAGCATGATTATTTACCTCCCCTTTTTACTGGTTTGTTGAAGTATTTGCCTTTCCAGTATGGGAATGCGAGGAAGAGGGCAACCACGATTGCGGACAGCATTTTCAGCAGGTCTGTGTCGATACCCATCCAGATAACGATCTGAAGTACCAGATAGTACAGGATGGAGCCAAGTATAACAGCTGTCAGGCGAAGGGCAAAGTTGCGGAAAATACGACCGAAGATTGCTTCGCCGATAATAACAGCAGCCAGACCGATAACGATGGCACCACGTCCCATGTTGACATCTGCGAATCCCTGATACTGTGCAAGAAGTGCACTGGAAAGTCCTACCAGACCATTGGAAAGCATAAGTCCGAGAACTTTGTTCATGTTTGTATTGATACCCTGAGCACGGGACATGTTTGGGTTACATCCCGTTGCACGGAGAGAACATCCGAGTTCTGTTCCAAAGAACCAGTACAAGATAGCAATCAGTATGATACACATAATGGCTACAATAAAGATTGTATTCTGGGAAAGGGATGTATTCTTAATATGACGCAGGGAAACCAGAAGATCATATTTGTCAACATTGATTGCCTGATTGGCTTTTCCCATAATTTTTAAGTTCACGGAATACAGAGAAAGCTGAGTCAGGATTCCGGCGAGGATTGCGGGGATTCCCATAAATGTGTGAAATATTCCGGTTACAAGACCGGCCAGCATTCCGGCAATGGTAGCTGCCAGCATGGAAATCCAGACATTATGTCCGGAGAGCATCATCATAATACATACTGCGCCGCCGGTGCACATAGTACCGTCAACGGTAAGGTCTGCGATATCCAAGATACGGAATGTGAGATAAACTCCGATTGCCATGATTCCCCAGATCAGACCCTGTGCAACTGCACCTGGAAGCGCAGCGATTAATGTCATAATTTGCATTTGTAATTTCCTCCTGTTGAAACGCGAAAAGCGAGAGAGGTAAACAGACCTTTCCCGCTGATCACATATAAATTCAATTTTTGTTCATAATTATTTGGCAGCTTCGTCAGTTGCATCATCACTGGCAGCTTCATCAGCGGATTCATCAGCGGATTCATCAGCTGCTTCTGCGTCATCAGATGTTTCTTCTGTATCT
>CAVCYJ010000352.1:0-2006 GCA_963605995.1 Holdemanella biformis
AAGTGTATGACAGCACAGCTTATTTTTCAATACAGTTGTATTTATAATTTTAGAAAAAGATGAGGTGTCAGCATGATCGTATATATGGATTTGGAAAATCTACTTAAAGAAAAGAATATCAGTAAAAATAAGCTTTGTGAAGCCTGTAATTTACAGCGTACACAGCTTAACAACTACTGCAAAAATAAAGTTACCAGGATTGACTTCACAATACTTGCAAAACTCTGTGAATTTCTGGATTGCACACCGAATGATATACTGAAATTAAAGTAGGGCATTGGATTTCTCCAGTGCCCCTTTTGATGATTGGATATTCACTTACGTTTATTTATTACCATTATGATCAGATGGCAATCTCACTTCTCCTGAGCGTCTTTTCATAATAGAGTTCTGCGTCTCCATCAGTGTCGGGATATAATCACTTTCCTGCAGTAAATCACCAGCCGCTTCCGCATAAGATTCATAGCCAGCTGCTTTCATTCTCTTCAACATTTTTGCCAAAGCACTGTTCTTGTTCCTGCTTACCTGGCGGGTGCTGATTCCAAGTTCTTCTGCTGTTTCTTTCAGCTGTTTTCCCATGATGAAATAATCACTCACGATTTTCTTTTCATTCTCTGTCAGATCACTGAACAGCTCCTTAAAGAAAATCTCATTTGTAATATCGGCTACAATATTCTGATTTCTGTCAGCAATAAAGTCTGTTGCACTACTAATTTCCGACTGTAATCCGCAAAATAATACGGTATTATTTCTCCGGTGCTGCTGATGAAACATATAATGTTCCTTATTATAAGAAGTATTGAGAACTTCCAGTTCCTCTGCTGTCACGTTATCATATTTCACTTTCTGGTATCTGTCATAAAATGTGTATTTTCTTTCTTCCATGATTGTTCCTCCGATTTGTCGATTTGGTTGATTCGCTTTGTGACAAATCGAAAATCATGGATATCGGGCATAATGCTTGCCTTTTTCCTGCATTTTGATATGCTTTTCCTTTCCGGCATCTGCCCGTAAAAAAGGAAACACACATCAGATCTGCAACCTGTTTTTGGGCATAAAAAAAGGCCATGCCCTTTCGGGCACAGCCTGACGCCTTAAACTTGAGAAAAGAAAAACCTCCGCAAAACAAATGTCTGCAAAGGTCTATTTCTCTCAGCATATCAATTCTAACATGCACGTATTTTCATTGTAATGCCATTCACCTGCCAGTTTACTGCCGGTCTGCTACCAATTTACTTCCACTTTTCTTCCAGTTCATTTCCTCCATCTTGTTCTGAATTTTCTCCGGTCTGGTAAATGCCCAGAGCATTGTCGCATACAGCCGGATCGCTTTTTTACGATTTCGATAATAGGTCGTACTCGGCATATCATCCAACATCAGCATCACATCTTCGTTTGTATTGCCAGATTCAAAATATCTGTACTTCAAAAGCCGGTAATACAGCTGCCCATTTTTCGGATAATCTCTTAATGCAATCAGAGAATCCCTCATGATTTCCAACAGGCAGAGATTCATATCATTATTCAGAAGCTTATCCTGGATTCTGCGTTTCTCTGCTGTTGCATCAAAATCCACCAGCTCATAGAGCATTTCTTTCAGATGTTTGCCCTCTTCTGCATACAACTCATAATCTATGTCCACCAGATTCTTCTCTATCCGGAACATTACCTTGGTATACTCTCCCAGTAATAGCTCTGTGTTCTTGTATGCATCCTCCGCCACTTCTTCCATATTGATAAACATATCCTGTATTCTCTGCATAATTGTCCTCCTTCCCGACTGCTTCCGCAGCCAGACCAATCATTGTATCTTCTGTTCCATCAACAGCTTGTCACTGTCATAACATCTCTTCATGCAGATTCCGCAAAAGTATCCGCTGTGGGAGAGCTTCCACTTCTGGCTGACCGGCAACTGTATGATCTATTGAAAGCAATCGGTTCTCACGGGAAAGGATGTATCCCCGACTGCTGATGTTCTTATCGAATATTTATTTCTCCAAAGGGGG
>CAVCYJ010000353.1:0-7423 GCA_963605995.1 Holdemanella biformis
AACTCAGCGACAGGCAACAAGGTCTTTGTATTGCCATCTGAAGTTAGCATCAACACTTTGTATTGCCATCTAAAGTTAGCATCAACAGTTAAACCTTCCTACTGCCAATACACAGCGTATAAAAATAATTCATTTCATGTGCATTTGCAGGCATCTTAGATATTCTTAGCTCTCAGAAATCTGCGTTATGAGCCGACTGCATCACTGTCTGAGCGAAGTTTGCAACGGAGCGAGTTTGATAAGGCGGCTCATGCCTTTAGCAGATTTTTTTCACCTTAGAATATCTTAGATGCCGAAACCGCACATGAAATGAATTATTTTTATACGCGTCCCCCTTTCGGCATCAAAAAAGAGAACCAGATCCCTCCAGCTCTCTTTCTCATCACTGTACCAACTACAGTCCAATATTTTATTATTTATCTCTCCAGATAATTCTGCCCTTAGACAGATCATACGGAGACAGTTCAATCGTAACTTTATCTCCAGGAAGGATACGGATAAAGTTCATACGTAACTTTCCACTGATATGTGCAAGCACCACATGTTTGTTCTCCAGTTCCACTTTAAACATCGCATTAGGCAGCTTTTCCAGAACAGTGCCTTCCACTTCGATTACATCTGCTTTTGACATTTTAAACCTCCTGTATGTCGTCCAATTATTTCGTAAGAGTCAGAATCTCCGGATCTCCGTCTGTAATAAGAATCGTATTCTCATAATGTGCGGAAAGAGAACCATCCATAGTTACAACCGTCCACTCATCATCCAGCCATGCCACATCCGCACACCCCAAATTAATCATAGGCTCTATTGCAAGTGTCATGCCAGGTATCAGACGAACTCCTCTTCTCTTCTGCGGAAAATTAGGGATCTGCGGATCCTCATGAAGGTGAGTGCCGATTCCATGTCCAACCAGGTCACGGACAATTCCGTAACGATATTTGGCAGCGTGTGCTCCGATTGCCTTTGAAATATCATTCAGATGATTTCCGGCACGTGCAGCCTTGATACCTTCAAAGAAACACTCTCTGGTCACATCCATCAGCTGGCGTGCCTGCGGTGAAACCTCTCCGACTGCATAAGTTCTCGCTGCGTCAGAATGATACCCTTTATAAATAAGACCGGCATCAATCTTTACAAGATCTCCCTCCTGAATGATCTTCTCTTCAGACGGGATTCCATGAACTACCTCATCATTCAGACTGATACAGAATGATGCCGGAAAACCTGCGTAATTCAGGAAATTCGGGATGCATCCCAGATCACGTATCATCTGTTCGCCGATACGGTCAACCTCCTTGGTGCTCACTCCCGGTTTAATGTACGGGATCAGGCCATCATGCACTTTTTCAAGCAGATGTCCTGCCTCTCTCATAAGTTCAATTTCATGTTCTGTCTTAATAGAAACCGACATTTTACCTCCAGATGGTGTTATCAAACACCCGATTACTCTCCCAGGATGGCAACAATATCTGTAAATACCTCTTCCAGATCTTTCGTACCATCAACTGATTTTAAAATTCCCTCTTTAGTGTAATAATCGATCAGCGGCTGTGTCTGCTTATGATATACATTAAGACGTTTCTGAACTGTTTCCGGCTGGTCGTCATCACGAAGCACCAGCTTCTCTCCACAGGTATCACAAACACCCTCTACCTTCGGTGCTGCATGCACTACATGATAAGTAGCACCGCATTTGAGGCAGGCACGTCTTCCGGACATACGGTTTACAATATTGGAATCCGGAACATCCACATCGATTGCATAGTCAATTTTGCTTCCCAGATTATTCAGAGCCTCTGTTAAGCACTCTGCCTGAGGAATTGTTCTTGGAAAACCATCCAGTACATAACCATTTGCTGCATCCGGCTGCTGAATTCTGTCTACAACCAGATCACAGGTCAGTTCATCAGGTACAAGAAGTCCCTGATCCATATAAGTTTTTGCTTTTTTGCCCAGTTCTGTTCCATTTTTGATGTTAGCACGGAAAATATCTCCGGTAGAGATATGCGGAATCTGATATTTCGCAGCAATCTTTTTTGCCTGAGTTCCTTTTCCCGCTCCCGGTGCACCCAACATAATGATTTTCATAGATATACCCTCCGTTTTCTTTTTTAGCAAATCAAGGCTGTGATGCAATGCACCACAACCTTTCTTTTTTAATTGTTCAGGAAGCCTTTATAATTACGTACGAGAAGCTGTGACTCAATCTGTTTCACAGTTTCGAGGATAACACCAACAATGATGATGATGGATGTTCCACCGAAAGAAACATCTGCACCGAACACACCATTGAAAATGAACGGAATCACGCACACAATGATAAGACCTACTGCACCTATAAATATAATATAATTTAAGATATTAGTCAAATAATCTGACGTAGGTTTTCCAGGACGGATACCTGGAATAAATCCACCCTGCTTTTTGATATTGTCTGCAACCTCCAGCGGATTGAATGTGATGGAAGTGTAGAAATATGCAAAGAAAACGCAAAGCACGATGTAAAGAAGCAGACCCCATGTATACTGAAGCTGTTTCGGATTACACCAGTTGTTGGAAGAAAGACCACGGAGAATCTCACTTCCGATTCCTGTGCCATTACTTTTTCCTGCTAACTGTGCGATAACAGTTGGGAAAGACATAATGGAGGATGCAAAGATTACCGGGATAACACCAGCCGTGTTAACCTTCAGCGGAATGTTGGTGGACTGACCGCCCATCAGCTTCCTTCCAATCATTTTCTTGGAATACTGAACCGGAATCCTTCTCTCTGCTCCGTTAAGGATAAGTACCAGAACTACTACTACAAGGATAATAGCTGCAATGATGATCCCCGCAAGGGTACCTTTGGCAATTGTTTTTCCTTTAATAAAGTTCTCATACAGTAATGACAAATCGCTTGGTACTCTGGAAATGATATTAATAGTAAGTACGATGGAAATACCATTTCCAACGCCTTTTTCTGTAATACGTTCACCGAGCCACATCAGCATAGCCGAGCCGGCTGTAAGGCAGGCAACAACTACAACACCTTTGAAGACATTCAGATCCGGAATCATGCCCTGACGACCAAATCCGATTGCCATAGCGATTGATTCAAATAAAGCAAGACCTACAGTTACATAACGTGTAATTGCAGTCATCTTCTTTCTTCCCTCTTCACCATCTCGCTGCATTTCTTCCAGTGCCGGAATAGCAATGGTAAGAAGCTGAATGATAATGGAGGATGTGATATAAGGTGTGATGTTCAATGCGAAAATTGACATTCTCTCAAATGAACCACCGGTAAATGCATCAAAAAAGTTAAATGCATCTCCGGTGTTGCTGCTGAACCACTCTTTAAAGAAATCACTGTCAACCCCGGGAACCGGAATCTGTGAACCGATACGGATGACAAAAATCATCCATATCAGATAGAGCAGCTTACGTCTCATTTCTTTCACTCTAAAAACATTTTTAAGAGTTTCAAACATTAGATCACCTCTACTGTACCACCAGCAGCTTCAATTTTTGATTTTGCAGTCTCGCTGACAGCATTAACTTTGACATTCAGTTTCTTTGTCAGCTCACCGTTTCCAAGAATTTTAACACCATCGGCGATCTTGGAGATTGCACCGCTTGCAAGTAAGCTTTCTGCTGTAACTTCTGCACCATCTTCAAAACGGTTCAGTACGTCAACGTTGATTGCAATAATCTCTTTTGTATTTCTGTTTTTGAATCCTCTCTTAGGCAGACGTCTGTATAAAGGCATCTGACCACCTTCGAATCCCGGTTTCTTGTGACCGGAACGAGCTAACTGTCCTTTGTGTCCTTTACCGGCTGTTTTACCGTTTCCAGAACCATGTCCACGGCCTCTTCTGAAGTTATCGCTGTGCTTAGAACCTTCTGCTGGTCTTAAGTTTGATAATTCCATGTTGGCACCTCCTTATTATTATTTCAAATCTATCAGTTCAGATCGTATTGTTTCTGAATATGTTTCTGTATGTTCCCGCCACTCTTTGTGAATGACAGGTTCATATCAGAGCCATATCAGAGTTCTCTCTGGTTAAATCGCAATTAAGCTTCTTCAACCTTTACCAGGTGCTGTACCTGCTGAATCATTCCTCTTGTTGCTGCGTTATCCGGCATTTCAACTGTTTTGTGCATTTTTGTAAGACCCATAGCTACAACAGTTTTTTTGTGCTTCGGAACTGCACCAATAGGAGATTTTACTAATGTAACTTTTAATGTGTTTGCCATTTTTGTATTTCCTCCTTAAGCCAGAATCTCATCAACAGATTTTCCGCGAAGTCTAGCAACTTCTTCCGGAGTTTTTAACTGTCTTAAGCCTTCGATTGTTGCAAGAACAACGTTCTGTTTGTTTCTGGATCCCATACATTTTGTACGGATGTTTTTGATACCAGCTAACTCGATTACCGCACGGGCAGGACCGCCGGCGATAACTCCAGTACCTTCCGGAGCTCTCTTCAGAAGCATTTCAGCACTTCCGTATTTTCCGATGAAGTCATGTGTAATGGAGTTGTTGTCATCTCTTGCTACTGTTACTAATTTCTTCATAGCATCCTCTTTTCCTTTGCGGATTGCTTCAGGAATTTCGGCTGCTTTACCTAAACCTGCACCAACGTGTCCGTTGCCGTCACCTACAACAACTAAAGCTGTGAAACGGAAGTTACGACCACCTTTAACAACCTTGGTAACACGCTTGATTGATACTACTTTATCTTCTAATTCTAACTGACTAGCATCAATAAGATTACGTTTCATGTGTTTCGCTCCTCCTTATTAGAATTTCAGCCCAGCTTCTCTTGCTGCGTCTGCCAGTGCTTTAACTTTTCCGTGGTAGATATAGCCTCCTCTGTCGAAAACAACGCTTTCGATACCAGCTTCAACAGCTTTCTTACCAATAACGGTTCCTAAATGTGCAGCTGCTGCTACATCATCAGTGTTCTCTAACTCAGCTCTTACTTCTTTCTGAAGAGTAGAAGCAGATACTAAAGTCTTTCCTACAGTGTCATCAATGATCTGAGCATACATATGCTTGTTGGAACGAAATACTGCTAAACGAGGTGTTGTTGCAGTTCCGCTTAAATGATGACGTAATCTTCTATGCTTATTCTCACGAATTTTCGCTCTAGATGCCTTATTTACCATTTTCTCACCCTCCTGAATTATTTCTTACCAGTCTTACCAACTTTACGTCTGATAACTTCATCAACATATTTAATACCTTTACCTTTGTATGGCTCAGGTCTTCTCTTGTCTCTGATCTCAGCTGCAAACTGGCCGACTTTTTCTTTGCTGATACCGGATACGATAATCTTGTTACCATCTACTTTGGTTTCGATTCCGTCTGGATCTTCCATTTCTACCGGATGAGAATAACCAAGGCTAAGAGTAAGTTTCTTGCCCTGTTTTGCTGCTTTATAACCTACACCGTTAACTTCAAGCTCTTTTGTATAGCCTTCGCTGACACCAACAACCATGTTGTGGATCAGGCTTCTTGTTAAACCGTGAAGAGATTTCATTTTCTTTAAGTCGTTTGGTCTGGATACTACTACATGACCATCTTCAACTTTGATTTCCATTTCTGTAGGAAGTGCTCTCTCGAGAGTTCCTTTTGGTCCTTTTACAGTTACTACGTTGCCTTCAGCGACAGATACTTCTACGCCTGCAGGAATAGCAACCGGAAGTCTACCAATTCGTGACATATGTTTGTCCTCCTTACTTAGATTATCGGAGAGGATGTCGCATCCTCTCTGTTTTCAGTTAATTCTCTATAAAAAATCTTGGTTCAAATTACCAAACGAATGCTAATACTTCACCGCCAACCTGAAGTTTGCGGGCTTCTTTATCTGTAATAACACCTTTGTTTGTAGAAAGAATTGCGATTCCAAGTCCACCAAGAACTTTTGGAAGCTCATCCTTACCTGCGTAAATACGAAGACCAGGTTTGGAGATTCTCTTTAAACCAGTGATGATTTTTTCATTCTTATCTTCACCATATTTCAGTGTGATATGAAGAGTTTTAACAACTCCATCTTCAATTAAATCATATTTTGCAATATATCCTTCATCAACAAGGATGTTAGCAATTGCAATTTTCATTTTGGATGCCGGAACATCTACTGTGTCATGTTTTGCAGTGTTTGCGTTACGGATTCTTGTAAGCATATCTGCGATTGGATCGCTCATTGTCATGTTAGTTTCCTCCTATAATTCAGACTTTACATGTGCATATATATTAATTTTTTACATTGTTACCTGTTTGATCATAAAACTCGTCTGGACACATGACCGGACTGATAAATCAGCCGATCGTTTATTTCTATATTAAATCCGGTTCCTACCAGGAAGCCTTCTTAACGCCCGGGATCTGTCCCTTGTAAGCTAATTCACGGAAGCAGATTCTGCAGATTCCGTATTTTCTTAAAACAGAATGTGGACGTCCACAAATATTGCAGCGTGTATATTCCCTTGTGGAGAATTTCTGTTTGCGCTGCTGTTTGATTTTCATTGCTGTTTTAGCCATGAATCGTTCCTCCTATTACTTTGCAAACGGCATATTGAATAATGTCAGTAATTCACGTGCTTCTTCATCAGTCTTAGCTGTAGTAACGAAGATGATGTCCATACCTCTTACTTTGTCGACTTTATCATATTCAACTTCCGGGAAGATAAGCTGCTCTTTGATACCCAGAGCATAGTTTCCACGACCATCGAATGCATTCGGGTTGATACCACGGAAGTCACGTACACGAGGAAGTGCAAGGTTGATCAGACGATCAGCGAACTCATACATCTTTTCTCCTCTTAAAGTAACTTTACAACCGATCGGCATACCCTCTCTGATTTTGAAGTTAGCGACAGATTTTTTAGCTTTTGTAGCGATTGCTTTCTGTCCTGTGATAAGTTCCATATCTGCGATTGCAGCATCAAGAAGCTTAGCGTTTTCTTTGGCTTCACCAACACCCATATTGATTACGATCTTATCGAGCTTTGGCACTTCCATAACATTTTTGTATCCAAATTTTTTGGTCATGGCATCCATGATCTCATTTTTGTACATTTCTTTTAATCTACTCACTTGTCATGCCTCCTCTCTTAATTAATCGATAACCTTACCGGTCTTTTTAGCAACACGGACTTTTTTGTCTCCGTCCATCTGGAAACCTACTCTTGTAGCCTGTCCATCAACAACCAGCATTACATTGGAGATGTGCAGTGGAGCTTCTTTTGTGATGATTCCGCCCTGCTGATTTGCAGCAGATGGTTTGCTGTGTTTTGTAACCTTGTTGATATTCTCAACAACAACGGTATTGTCTTTTGCGTTTACTGCAAGGACTTTACCCTCTTTGCCATTATCTTTACCAGCGATAACTTTTACAGTATCACCTTTTTTAATTTTCATAGCTGACATTAGGC
>CAVCYJ010000354.1:0-6677 GCA_963605995.1 Holdemanella biformis
GTTTACGACGTTTTACTCTTTTTGGCATTAACATTATTTATCGCTCCCTTCCTTAGTTCCTTTTGTTGGAAGTACTTCGCCATTGTAGACCCAAGCTTTTACGCCAACTTTGCCGTATGTTGTGTCTGCTTCTGCGAATCCATAGTCAATATCTGCACGAAGTGTCTGAAGCGGGATAGTTCCTTCGCTGTAGAACTCTGTACGAGCCATATCAGCACCGCCAAGACGTCCGGATACGGATGTTTTGATACCTTTTGCTCCGGCCTTCATTGTTCTCTGCATTGTAGATTTCATTGCACGTCTGAAAGAGATACGGTTCTCAAGCTGTAATGCGATATTCTCTGCTACTAACTGAGCATCTCTGTCTGGTCTCTTTACTTCTTTGATATCTACGATAAGCTTCTTGTCTGTGAATTTCTTTAATTCAGCTTTCACTTTTTCGATCTCAGCGCCGCCTTTACCGATTACGATACCAGGTTTAGCTGTGTAGATGATGATCTTAACTCTGTCAGATGCTCTTTCGATTTCGATCTTGGAAACACCTGCGCTGTATAATTTCTTTTTAAGGAATGTTCTGATGTTGTAGTCTTCTACCAGATAATCAGCGAAGTCTGCATCAGCATACCATCTTGAATCCCAATCCTTGATAACACCGACTCTAAGGCCATGTGGGTTAACTTTCTGTCCCATGCTTTTCCTCCTTATTTCTCATCCAGCACGATGGTAATATGGCTTGTTCTCTTTTCGATTCTGTAAGCTCTACCCTGTGCTCTCGGCTGAATTCTCTTCATTGTAGGTCCTTTATCTGCATAGCAGGCTGCAACGTAGAGGTTGTCTGCATTCATTCCGTTGTTATTTTCAGCATTTGCAATTGCTGACTCAAGAAGTTTCTTGATAACGCTGGAAGCGTATCTTGGGTTGTATGTTAAGATACCAAGTGCTGTCTGCACATCTTTACCGCGGATTACATCTAACACGTAGCAGGCTTTCTGAACAGAAATTCTTGCGTAAGATAATTTCGCAGACGGTCTTGTCTCTCTATTACTCTCATTTCTGGCTCTTTTTATCTGGCTTCTATGTCCCTTTGCCATTTTAAAGTGCCTCCTTTCCTTTTTCTCTCAATATCAGGTTAACCTGTCCGCTGTCTCACGGGCAGCAGACAGAATATAAAGTCAAATACTAGCGAACTCCGGATTTCTTTTCGTCTTTTCCGTGTCCTCTGTAAGTTCTGGTTGCAACAAACTCACCGAGTTTGTGGCCAACCATATCTTCTGTTACATATACCGGCACGTGTTTTCTTCCGTCATGGACAGCAATTGTGTGTCCTACGAAGGACGGGAAGATTGTAGAACGGCGTGACCAGGTTTTGATAACGGATTTGTCATTTGCAGCGTTTAATGCATCTACTTTTTTAAGTAAGCTGGCATCTGCAAAAGGTCCTTTTTTCAGTGAACGAGACATGCTTAATCCTCCTTATTATTTCGTTAAAGCTTTTCCATCGCGTCTTCTTACGATGAGTTTGTTGGACGGTTTGTTTTTCTTTCTTGTCTTCAGACCAAGAGCAGGTTTTCCCCATGGTGTGCATGGACCTGGACGACCGATACCGGTCTTTCCTTCACCACCACCGTGTGGATGGTCATTCGGGTTCATTACGGAACCACGAACAGTAGGTCTGATACCCATGTTACGTTTACGTCCGGCTTTACCGATGTTAATCAGGTTGTGATCTCCGTTTCCGACAACGCCAACAGATGCACGGCATACGATCGGAACCATTCTCATTTCACCAGATGGCAGACGCAGTGTTGCGTATTTGCCTTCTTTAGCCATTAACTGAGCGCCGTTTCCAGCAGAACGAACCATCTGTCCGCCCTTTCCAGGATGAAGCTCAATGTTGTGTACCATTGTACCAACCGGGATAAGCTCTAATGGTAAGCAGTTACCTACACGAACCTCTGCTTCAGGTCCGTTCATAACTTTCTGACCAACTTTTAAGCCTTCCGGAGCAAGGATATATGCTTTCTCGCCATCTGCATAGCAGATAAGAGCGATGTTCGCTGTTCTGTTTGGATCATACTCGATGGATACTACTGTTGCAGGAATTCCATCTTTTCTTCTCTTGAAGTCGATGATTCTGTATTTTCTTCTGCTTCCGCCTCCGCGGTGTCTAACTGTGATTTTACCCTGGTTGTTACGTCCAGCGTTTTTCTTTAAAGACACGGTAAGAGATTTCTCTGGTGTAGATTTTGTAATCTCTGAGAAATCGGAACCAGTCATATGTCTTCTAGACGGTGTATATGGGTTATAACTTTTGATTCCCATTGTTGTTCTCCTTTCAAATTTATCCTCACGCTTTTGAATGCGTATACTCGCGATAATCAGAGTGCCGAGGATTCATAAGAAGCAGACCGTCATGCTTGCATGTAAGGTCGGATTCTTGTGAAGACTCATAAGCGTGTAACGCGGCTGAGGAAGCAAAGCTTCCGAAGTGGCACTCGTACCGCTCAAGCCATCAATTAAAGTCCTTCGAAGATTTCGATATCTTTGCTGTCTTCTGTCAGAGCTACGATAGCTTTTTTGGTTTTGGCAGTTGTTCCAACTGTCATACCACGGCGTTTTTTCTTTCCATCCATGTTCATGGTGTTAACGCTCTTTACTTTTGTTCCTTCGAACATTTTCTCTACAGCTTCTTTGATCTGAGATTTATTTGCTTCTGGATGAACTAAGAAAGTGTATTTCTTTTCAGCCATAGCGTTCATAGATTTTTCTGTAATCACTGGTTTCTTGATTACGTCATAGTACTGAATGTTAGCCATTATGCATATACCTCCTCGATGGATGCTACAGCATCTTTGGTTACAACTACGGTGCTATGGTTCATAACATCGTATACGTTGATAGTACTTGGTGTTGCTGTCTGTACATCTGTGATATTTCTTGCAGAAAGGATTACATTCTTGTCATCTGTTGCTGTGATCACAAGTGCCTTCTCAGCTTTCAGGTTTGTAAGAACCTTCTGCATTTCTTTTGTCTTAGCTTCTCCAAATGTAAGAGCATCAACAACTACTAATTTATTGTCCTGAACTTTGGAAGTCAGAGCAGATTTTAAAGCAGCTCTTCTTTCTTTCTTGTTCATTTTCACTTCATAATCTCTTGGTACCGGAGCGAATACAACACCGCCGCCAGTCCACTGTGGTGCACGGATGGAACCCTGTCTAGCATGACCTGTTCCTTTCTGTCTCCACGGTTTTCTTCCGCCGCCGCTTACTTCAGAACGTGTTTTAGCTTTCTGAGTACCCTGGCGATTATTTGCAAGCTGACGAACAACAGCAAGGTGAACAAGATGCTCATTGACTTCTACACCGAATACCGCATCATTCAGTTCCATTGTTCCAACTTCGTTGCCTTCCATATTATAAACAGTTACGTTTGCCATTTGTGTGCTCCTCCTTTCTTATTATAAGGACTTTACTGTCTCTTTGATAGTAACCAAAGATTTCTTAGGTCCTGGAACAGCACCCTTAACTAACAGTAAGTTGTTTTCTTTATCTACACGTACGATCTCAAGGTTCTGTACAGTAACCTGAACATTTCCCATATGACCTGGCATATGTTTTCCTTTGAATACCTTGCTCGGATCGGAACAAGCACCATTGGAACCTGCATGACGGTGATATTTGGAACCGTGAGCCATAGGTCCTCTGGACTGACCATGTCTCTTGATCGCACCCTGGAAACCTTTACCTTTGGAAACAGCTGTTGCATCAATGTGATCGCCGTCTGCAAAGATATCAGCTTTAATTTCCTGTCCTACTGTATACTCAGCAGCATTATCAAACTTGAATTCTTTAACGAATCTCTTTACTGCAACGCCAGCTTTGTCAAAGTGTCCTTTTTCCGGTTTGTTAACAAGGCTTTCCCTGATGTCACCGAATCCAACCTGAACTGCTTCGTATCCATCATTTTCTTCTGTCTTAACCTGAGTTACGACACAAGGACCAGCCTGTAAAACTGTTACCGGAATTAACTGGCCGTCTTCATTGAAGATCTGAGTCATTCCGACTTTAGTAGCTAAAATAGCTTTCTTCATTCTTTCTTCCTCCTTATAGCGGATTACCGGTCACCGGCAATCATATAGTAAATAGCTTAATGCTTACAGCATTATCAAATTTAGGGGTGATGCCTATTTGGTTTTCATTTTGATATCGATGTTAACACCTGCTGGCATTTCCAGTCTTGACAGTGCATCTACTGTCTTCTGTGTTGGTGTCAGGATATCAATCAGTCTCTTATGAGTCCTCTGTTCAAACTGTTCTCTGGAATCTTTGTATTTATGAACGGCTCTTAAGATTGTAACAACTTCTTTCTTAGTTGGAAGCGGAACCGGTCCACTTACCATTGCTCCGTTCTTCTTAACAGTTTCGATGATTTTTGCTGCAGATGCATCTACCAACTGATGATCATAAGCCTTTAATGTGATTCTCATTACCTGATTTGCCATAAAAAAAGTCTCCTCCTATTCGTACTTTTCAAGCAGTACGACAAGCGGCGACTGTACACATCTCCGTGTGTGTCTTTCGATCATTTATCACACACGCCATCCCTGGATGGTCTTCTGAACTTGTACAGTGACTTGTCGTCAGTTTTCAAACTTGACATTCGCTCCACGGAAAACCTGCCATTCTTTGTGGCAGCAACCTCGCGCTTCATTGCTATCAATGTCACAACAATTGAGAGTATACACGACCTCTCAGGAAAATGCAAGTGTTTTTTTTATTTTTTTTCATTTTTTTCAAACAGGCTTTATCACCGAAGAAAGGACACAAAAAACGTGTTTCTTCTATATTATATATAGGAAGAAACACGTTCTGCAATCTTCATTATTCTTCTGTTTCCTGCGTTTCGCTGTGCACAGGTGGCTCAGCTGCAATAATGTCTGAATAATCAAACAGTGCAACCCTGGTGACATCATCCCGCACAATATCCGGAGCATCGCCCTGGCTTCTGGCAGCTTCTGCAATCTGCGCTGCAGACCATGCAGGAATGACCATCTTCTTTATTTCTGCCTGCACCTGTTCTTTCTCTTCCTGATTCTGGGTTTCAACAGGTTCTCTGTCAGAGACATTCATCATCTGTCTCAGTTGTTCCTTTACCTGAGGTACGACTACCTCAGTTTTGCCCAAAACAGGTTTCTGTACTATCGGTTCTCCCTGCGGTACAGACTGGCACTGATCTTCTGATTTCTCCAATTCATCTGCAGTGGCTGCTGCAATTTCTTTTTTCAGAAGTTCATGAGCCTCACTGGTTGCCGCTGTTGTTGCCTGAGCTGCTGTTGACCGTTCTTTTTTCTCCGGTTCCAGATCATCCTCATAAATTTCATCCACAAAACCGCCGGTCTTAATCTTCTTACGTCCCGGCTCTTTTCCTTTTTTTCGAGCCTTCTCTTCTTTTTTTATCTGACGTTCTTCTTCTTTATATCTTTTTTCTCTTGCCTTTTCTTCTTTTTTAAGTTCCTTCTTACTTTTGACATATCCCGGCTCTGTATCCACATCATCATAATCATCCTGAGGCTCTTTTTTCAGAAGTTCTGCAACTATGTAAAGGATTATGAGGAAAAGTACAGCAAGACCAAGAATGATCAGGCCCTCGATACTCTCTGTTGCGATCAGAAGATATCCTACATATCCTACCGTGACAACAACTTTTGGAATGTAATCCTTCACCTCTACTGTAATCGGTTCAGCTTTTTTATCAGTCGAATCTATTACCTTGAAAAGGTTATTATCTTTATCCATCTCAGTGATCATGTAACGATATGCTTTGGAATCAGCCTGATACAGAATAGAATCACCTACAGCCGCCTGAGAAGTTTTTACCGGAATCGCATAGGTTACTGATCCTGTCGGCAGGTTTGTTTCTTTACTGGAATCATCCATAATCTCGGTCGTAATCCCAAGGAAAGGCGGCACTGCAAGTCCGACGACACAGACAATGGTGCATATCACTATAAAATGTACAATAAATTTCAAAAATTTTGACATTCGTTACGCTCCTCATTTCTTTAGTCTCTCTGCTTATCACAGATTATATTACTGTATTATTTTCAGTAAATGCAACTGCTCAGCATCTTCACAGCAGATAACTGAACGGCTACAGCAAATTCATTATACCCTGTTTTATTGTCACGGTCAACTTATAATCTCCCCAAACGCAACAAAACACATCCGAAAAGCGGTCTTCCTTTCCGGATGTGTCCATATTTAACATACTGCAAACTGTCGAGCAGTCGATTTCACAATCACTGATTGCTTAAATACTGTGCAATGCTGGTCATAGCAGCTTCCTCATCGTCGCCATTTGCAGATAAAGTAATTTCTTCTCCCGCATCGAGTCCCAGTGTCATCATCCCCATAATACTCTTTGCATTCACACGCTTCTTTCCAATCTCTACATAAATCTCACTGTTAAACTGGCTTGCAACCTGCACCAGCTGCGCTACAGGGCGTGCTTCCAGACCTGTGGATAAATTAATGGTGACTGGTTTTTTGATCATAATAATTCTCCTCCTTGTTTCTCCCGCAGTTCATCAGCCATCTCACTCAGCTTTCTCAGACGGTGATTAACTCCCGATTTGCCCACCTGCGGGCTCAACATCATTCCTAATTCTTTAAGTGTAG
>CAVCYJ010000355.1:0-6668 GCA_963605995.1 Holdemanella biformis
CCATCTCCTCCACATACTTCGTCCGCACACCGCGCACCAGAAGCCTGTGGGTATTTACACCGTAAGGAGTACAGGTAACAAGAGTCACATGATCCTCTCCTTCTATAATATCCAGATCACCGGTTTGGGTGGGAAGAACCGTCCTGATCTGGTCGACCTCATAAGCCAGCGTCCTATCCAGAATATGCAGGAGAAAAATATCCCCCTCTTCCATCTGGTCAAGGTCTGTAAAAAGCTTCGCACCCGGAAGTCCTCTGTGCGCAGCCAGCACTGCGTGGGTACCCCTTCCACCGACCGGAAGACTGGTACCCTCCATATGGCCGGCACCTTTTTCCAGCACCTCCTCTCCCAGATCCTGATAGATGGCAAGCCGCAGCCTGATTTTGGGAATCTCAATGCTCCCCATCAGGCCGTCCCCGTTCGGGTCAAACATCTGATACTCATCATTCCCGTCAGAAGCATACTCGACAGAATTTACCGTATGGTGAGCATTATATGCCTTCGCTTCCTTCCAGAGCTTCTCACATTCATTATCCGACAGATTCTCCGTCGCAGTTTCGTAGCCGGAGATCAGCTGAGCATTCCGATACTGATTCCACATGTCACTGATGGCAGGATAAAGAAAAATCCCCGCGCCCGCCAGAAAAAGGACTGCTGCCGCTACATTTACAATATCCTTACTCTTTATTCCGCAAAAAAACTGCCGGTACATCAGTTCTCAGATTTTCTGCGGTTTACCATAAAAGCACCTGCTGCACAGACCATAAGGAGCACACCTGTGACAGTGAAGATATAAATACCCGTGCCGCCTGTAGACGGAAGCCCGGAGAGTGGTGTATTTCTGATTTCGAAGGTATCTGTCCCTATTGTTGTATCAGCTGTGATGTTGTGTACAATTTTGTTTTCATATGCTGCAGTGTAAGTAAATGTCTTACCATCCGTTCCATTAATGTTGATACTGTAGTTATTGAGCGTACCATCCTCATTATACTGTGCACTGATAACTACCGGATATACTGTTGAATTCAGACTGTATCCCTTCGGGGCTTTTGTCTCCTGTAAATTATAAGTACCTGCATCAAGACCTTTGAAATTCAGGACACCATTTGTATCTGATGCTGCTGTATAAGTGTATTTTGAACCATCTGCTTTCGTTTTGTCTGTTCTGGTCAGGGTAAATTCTGCCCCGGCAAGAGGACCATTATCTGTGAGCAGAGACCATGTCTCTGTTTTTTCTTCATTCTTACCGGTCTTTGTAAGCTCTGTTGTTGTCTTATTCCACTCTTCCTCTGCTGTTCCGAATAATTTTCCGTCAATCTCAAATGTATAATGATATGTCTTTTTTTCCGGTGTATCTGTTACAGGTGTTTTTCCATCCTCACCAATTACGGGAGTGTTTGAGTATGTTACTTTTACAGTATTGGTATTTGGATCAAAGTTTGTTGCCGCACTGTCTGTCAGCTGCGCATCATATGTCAGTACAACTGTCTCTCCCTTATGTGCGAGTGCGTAAGCGGAATTGAAATCCACGACAATGCTCCGGCCATTTTCAGATAAAGTTAATGTACAGGTATCAGCACCAGGGATTACATCTGCGTTGTTTACCTTAATCTTTATCGGATGGGCTGTTGTATCCTCAGCCTTCAGTCCGGTACTAAGAGTATCAGTAATCTTATAAGTTACCTGCGTATAAGCCTGTGTATATGCAGGAATCGTTCCGGTTACCTGAAATGATGCATAATCACCAATCGCAAGGTCATCACCCTTGTCAGATACACTGCCATCTGTTTTCTCTGCTGCAGAATTGGTGATCACTTTTTCCACACTTACGTCAACAGATTTCTCATAAGTGTCAGTTCCGTTGATCGACCAGTCTGAATCAGCATCAACCAGACCCTGTGTCAGCGTTTTTGTACTGGCATCTACAGAATAGTAAACACCGGCAAGCATTGGGTTATATACTTTGCCCGCTGCTGGCGCACCGGTAACAAGAATCACCCAGTAACCGGCACCGGCTGCGGCGGTATATGTTGTGGGAGCACTTTGGGATGCATTTAACGAAATCGCAGTGAGTCCGGTAATCGTGCCATCAGCTATCCCTTTCGCAATAGCAGTAATCTCAGATGCTGTTGGTGCTACAGGATCAGAAATCGACACACCGGGCACCGTCCTGTATTCCTTAAAGCCAATTCCATCAATATAAACCGGCTCAACAACCCGATATGCATTTACAGCTGCGCCCGCTTCGATGTTTGTGGCTGTGATCGCGGCTGTGTCTGCTGCGGTCGGATAATTAACCGCCGGTGTATCAGAACCTTCGGCAGATACTGTGAAACACATGATAAGTACCATAACTGCGGTCAGTACGATCGCGCTGATCTTTTTGATTAATTTACTCATTTTTTCCTCCCTTATTTCTCTGATGTACTCCCGCAGGCTTTCCTGCATTGCTTTTGCGGAAAGCTTCCGGAAATACAGTCTGGATCGATCGGCTTGTTTCTTTTACAACCAGAGTGTTACCTTTTAGCTTCGTCCTGCGATTTTGCCCTCCTTTCGTTTATTATTTATAAACAACAGGAGTGCAGCCACAATAAATGCAGCACTGCTGATCGTAAACCCGTAAATTCCCGGACCGCCGGTACCTGGCAGGGGATTGTAAATGATTACCTGTTTATTCGTGTAAGTCACCAGACCCTTCACACCGCCATTCTCCGGATCATATATATAATCCATCGGCTGACCATTTTCATTTCGTGCCTTACTGATAACATCGGTATCTGTCGAACTGCTGTCATTTTTGTAACCTAATTTAAAGGTTGTTATATATTTATGATCTTCTGATACAGAATATCTGCAATCAGTACCGCCATTGTCACCATCCTTTATCGTAACGGCCGCATCTGAAACAGTATATCCCTCAGGAACATCAATCTCCTCTGCCGTGTATGTGCCGCGCGGAAGATCTTTCAGCAGTTCTCCGGCATCATCGGTAAGTGTTCCTTCTGATTCTCCCTGCTTAACTGTGACTGATACGGTTGTTGAGCCATCCTTCCATCCATCTTTGGAGAACGATGTGTCCGCTGCCTTATTACCTTCATCATCTGTTTGCAGAGTACCATCCTTGTTTGTCTGCCACCTGGTTACCTTAAACCTGAAGGTTAAATCATCAGTTACTTTCAGAGGAGTTTTTCCATCTTTTTCTGTGACAGTCTTGCTGATGTCGATCGCGCCGGAGATCACATGAATCTTATAAATCCCAAATGCCTCCACCGTCTGGTCATCTTTACCGTCGTTGTCATCGTTTCCGGTTATATATGTCACACCATCCCCGGTCGTGTTTGCATTACTCTCAGACGTTGGGGCTGTTGGTGCCTTATAAGCTGCCTTCAGGTAATATTCCGTATCTGAATCAGGTTTTTCTCTGCCCATTTCCTCAACGGTGACCGGTTCTGTACAATCCTGATCTTTATACCACTGAATGGTGATGTTGCCGGACTCGATCAGGCTCTGGACTGTTTCATCATTGCCAATTGTCCCTTTACTATAGGAAGTCTCCGTCTGAGCAAGGAGCTGAGCCAGGATGGAGTCTTCTGTCGGCACGGTATCACCTTTATAAATTGTGACTTCTTTATCAGCTATGTCCAGCTGGGCCCTGACATTAACGGCCGGCCGCTCAAATTCGTTGAACTGACCGTTTACGGTAATGCCGGAGCCGGAGCCGTTTGTTGTTACGGCATTATCACCGATAAAGGAATCCTTTGCCTTGATCCGGAAGGTTTTTGTCCATCCCGGGATCTCCTTAGCGCTGCTGTCTGTCGTTACTTCTGCGATCCTCTGATCTGACCACTTCACATACCAGAGGGTTCTGTCACTGACCTGTTCTGTTCCGACTTCTGCTCCATCCTTTCTCAGACGGGCAGCCTCAGCTTCTGTCAGTTCAAAACGTTCATCAATATAATCCTTAATGTCTGCATTCGCTGCCGGGGAGGAGGACGCATTCAGCGTAATATCATAAGTACGCTCGTTCCAGTCAGCAAGTTTTGCTGTCTTGCTCTTCACGATATCATAGCCTGCCACCTGGACGACCGGTTTTGCATAATCTGCGGATTTACTGCTGTTCTTATATGTGTAGCTTACTTTTGCTTCTCTGTTAGAATAGAAGCCGGCCTGCTCAGAGGATGTTCCATTGTTTACCGCATAATTACTGTCACTGCCTGCATCTGTGAATTGATCACCGACTGCATTGTAACCGGAGGAGCTGTACTCGCTGTATGCCATCTCCGTTGGTGCAAGGTTTGTGATGGTTACATAGTAGTAATATCCTTCCTTCAGCGTATACTCATCGGGGAAATCCAGGGTCACTGTCTTTGTGGAGGAATTATAACCGGCTGTGAGTGCCATCCCGTCCACATTAAGGGTAGTTTCCGGAAGAGTATCCTCTTCTCCTCCTGCCGTACCTGTGATACTTCCTATTTCTGTATATGTCTCCTGACCGGATGTGTCTGCTGTTTTCTGCATGACCCTGATGTTCAGCGCACTTGCAGATGTGGTCTGCACGTAATCACTTAATGTATCTGTGATCATGACATTCGAACAGGCAAAACTCAGCGAGCTGTTTACAATACTGCTGAAGAGTTCTGAAAGCTTATCTGTACCGGAGAGATTCAGTGCCTGTTTCTCAGAAGGTGCAGTCACGTTGTCAGTAACCCAGCTTAAGATATCCAGACCGCTGATATTGCTGTTTTCCACGCTGTTGTTGTTTACATTGACTGTATCGTTATAGCCCCAGTAGGTTGTTGTATACCTGCCGGATCTGATGGTCTTTTTTCCATATACTTTTCCGTCTGCAGAAGTTTCGCCACGTTGTGCATGTCCGTATTGTCCTTTTGATATTGCCGATGGCAAATTGAAGCCCACTGCATAAAACTTATCACATTTTATATTTTTCGCTGATTCCAGGGCTGTATTCAGCGTGGTTTCGTCCGTTGCATCTCCCAGACCATCTCTGTCATAGTTATTGGAATTCGAGTTTGCACTTGCGCTTGTCCCGTGCTGTGTCGGCTGACCATCTGTCAGGAAGATTACAATCTTTGACGCATTCGATCTTGCCGTACTGAGCGGAGCAGCTACCTTCCGAAATGCCTGCTCATAGTTTGTTCCACCATTGGCGCTCAGGCTATTCATCTGAGCTTTCAGGGCTGAACCGCCCATCCAGTTTCCATTATTCTGATTTGCTGCCTGACTTGCAAACGTTACGAGATTATACTGTGCATCTATATCCTTGCTGTCAAAGCTGTCAACAAGACCGCTGACTGCGTTCTTCAGCTTAGTCAGCTTCTGTTTCGAACTGTCAGCTGTGGTCTGTCCATTATCATCATAAGCCATACTTCCCGACACATCCACGATCAGCAGTACATCTGCCTGTGCCCGGGTGATCTGTGTTTCTATGGATCCTGCAACATTCAATGTCAGGTCATAATTTCCTGAATCGTTCTTCCTGATGTATTTCTGATGTGAGATTTCCAGATTACTGTCTGCAATCTGGTACTGACCGGTTTCAGTCTGGTCGTATTTGTCAGCTTCATCTGTTTCTGTGGGTTCGCCGTTGTCGATCACTTCCTCGTATACCAGTATTACGTCATCGGCGGATATGTAAGCGGTTACCTGTCCGGTCTGGTCGGTCTGGCCGGTTTGAACGGTTTGATCGGTCTGGCCGGTCTGATTTTCCGGAGTTTCTTCCTTATTATATAGGGCATTATACAGGATCTTATCATACAATACCCGATACCAGAGATTGTCTTCGCTGATGCCTGTCAGTTCCAACGTTGTGTCCTGCGGGACTGATGCGATCACTTCTGATTCAGCTGAAGCTTCTGCGTACAGATCTGCGGTTTCTGTTTTTACTTTCACAGACTGCTTCCCGTCAGTTATCCCGATGATGTGGGGATTGTATGTGTTATCGATGTCTGATTTTTCTTCATCAGTGTCCTGTGTCTGATCAGCATCAATATTGCTATCCGTATTTTCCTGATCGGGGTTCTGGTTGCCATTATTGCTGTCGATATAAGTGCTGATACTTTCACCGTCATAAAATACAGTGCCGTCTGATGCATCTGTATCCTGTAGGTCGGAGGTATTGTCCGGTTCTTCTGATGTGAAGCTTTCTTCGGGGAATGATATGTCTGAGGCCCGGATTCCCGTGGCGCCGGATATCAAGGTGCAGAGCATTATCATCACACACAGTATGCTCAGAGTTCTTTTTATTTTGGAGTTATTTTTTTTCATGTCCTGTCCCTGCCTTTCTTTGTCCGTTTACTTTGCAGTTCACATATCAAAATATATATGCAGGGTTTTATCTTTTAGACTATCTTTTTATCAACATTGCGGAGTAATCTCCTATTATTTATATCAAAAAACTCCCGAAGAAAGATCTCTGCATAACTGCTTCGATCCGTCTTCGGGAGTCTGGTATTTCATATTTTTTCAGGAATCAGCCTGGTGTGCCGGGTTTCACGATCAGGAAAGTTCCAGCTTTCCTGTGTAGAGCTGATAATAGGTTCCTTTTAACTTAATAAGATCTTCATGGTCGCCTCTCTCAATGATCTTGCCATGGTCGAGTACGATGATGGCATCGCTGTTTCTGATGGTTGAGAGTCGGTGAGCGATCA
>CAVCYJ010000356.1:0-6355 GCA_963605995.1 Holdemanella biformis
TTTGGGTAAATAATACAGATTCCTAAAAAGAAGGCTCCGGTCGCAGTGACCGGAGCCTTTCTTTGTCAAAACATATCCTGTTACAACAAAAACTGTTATTTTTTATGGAAAAAGCAGCAGATTCACATACTCAGGACTAGCCGACATGTCAGCGTCCTGGTATAATCCATTTATCGGATAAAGTGTCCGCGGTAACTCTTATAATACATTATATACAGAAGGGAAAAGTGTGTATATGAAGAAAAAGAAAAACTGGCTTATCTGGCTGCTGTGCTTTCTGCTGTTTACTTCTTTACCGGTAACTGCTTTTACAGAAGTACAGGCCGCCAACACATCTCTGACCGGATGGAAAACTTCCGGAGGGAAAAAATATTACTATAAAAATGGCAAAAAGCTGACCGGTCTGCACAGAATTGGCAAATACTATTATGGTTTTGATGCCAGCGGCGTTATGCTGACCGGCTGGAATCGCATTCATAATCGTTTTCGATATTTCGGGAAACAGACCGGACGAATGCGTATTAACCAGACTGTAAATGGCCGCAAAATTGACAGCAACGGTATCTGGACTCCTGTAGTGGTACTGGATCCCGGACATTCCGGAGTCGTTGCAGGCGGCTATGAGGCTCTGGGTCCCGGATCTGCCCAGCTGAAGGAAAAAGATACATCCGGAACCCAGGGTGTTGCTACCGGTGTAGAGGAATATAAACTGACGCTGGATATCGGTCTTCAGTTAAGGACTCTGCTTCGGAAGAGAGGCTTTAAGGTGATAATGACCAGAACAAACAGTAATGTGGCACTGAGCTGTATTGCACGTGCAAAAAAAGCCAATGCTGCAAAAGCAGATGCCTATATCCGTATCCATGCCAATGGCAGTGACGATTCAGGTGCCAGCGGAGCAATGACGATCTGCACGACCAGGAACAGCCCTTATATCTCATCCATGTACAAAAAGAACTATGCTCTGTCAAAGGCAGTCCTTAATGCCTATGTGGCATCTACAGGCTGCAGGAAGGAATATATCTGGGAAACAGATTCCATGACCGGAAACAACTGGAGCAAGGTTCCGACAACCCTGATCGAGATGGGATATATGAGCAATCCATCCGAAGACCGCCGTATGCAGCAGAGCTCCTATCAGAAAAAGATGGTATGGGGAATTGCAAAGGGAATTGAAGATTATCTGGTAGCATAACGGAGTTTTTCCTTTGAGTGAATTCTCATATCAGGTCACCGCAAACAAAAAACAGATAAGGAAACAGAACCCTGCATATGATCCATGCTGAAAGGAATGTCTTATCAGTTATGAAAAAAGCCTCCAGATATATCAAAAAGATACATTTGAGGGCTTTTTTCCATTACGGTCAGGCTAATCCTGATGTATTGCCCGGCTGGAAATGTCGGTGTCTCCTGTCGTATATTTGGTGTTATTTCACTTCGACTAATTCAATTCTGAAATTAAGTTCTTTTCCTGCCATTTCGTGATTAGCATCAAATGTGATATTTTTCTCATCCTTAGCGGTTACTTTAACCGGAAATGGCTGTCCGTACTGGTTGGAAAGATATATCTGCTGTCCCACAGTCAGATCCTCAGAGCCTGGAAGCTGGGCAATCTCCATGGTGAAAACAGCATTCGGATCTGCCATGCCATATGCTTCTTCCGGCATAAGATGAACATCGATGATCTGACCGACTTCCATATCAGCTACGGCAGCATCAAATCCTCTGATCATCTGACCTGCACCGCAGATAAATTCGAGTGGCTCACCACGGTCGTAAGAAGAATCGAACTGTGTTCCGTCGTTGAATGTTCCTCTGTAATGTGTGCGGCATGTTTTGCCTGCATTACGTCCGGTAATCCGGGGCTGCGCTCCACAGCTTCCCCCGCAGCCACTTCCACAGCTGTCTCCACAGGAATGCCCTTCTTCATGACTGCCGCAGGAATGCCCTTCAGCGTGATGATGATCACAGTTTGCTCCAGAAGGCTCTAATTCGCCTTTTAAATAAGATTCAACTGCCTGGTCGGTATTTCCCTGAGCTCCGGCACATAATTGGATTCCTGCCTCTGTAAGAGCTGCCTGTGCACCACCGCCAATGCCGCCGCAGATCAGAACATTTACTCCCAGTTCAGCAAGTAATCCTGCCAAAGCACCATGTCCTGTACCATTAGAAGCAATAACTTCACCGGAAGCTACTTTATTATCTTCCACTTCATAAATTTTAAAAAATTCTGTTTTCCCAAAATGCTGAAAAATTTCTCCATTGTCATAGGTTACTGCAATTTTCATGTGTAAAATCCTCCAAAATTCTATTTTTGTGCTCATTCAGTCCAGTATAAACTGTCCACAATATAAAAGCAAGGCTAATTTCCTGTTCGATTCCCTGCTTCACCAGTACTTTTCCAAGATTACACATATCCTGCACACAAAGAAAGACTCCGGTCACTGTGACCGGAGCCTTCTTTTTAGGAATCTGTATTATTTACCCAAAGGGATTATTTAACAGTAGCCTTTTTCAGATTGGACCATGGGCTGAAGACTTTCTTTCCGTCTTCGGAGGTTCTGTTGAATGCATGCATTCCAACTACCCATGTGCCTGCTGGTATATTCTTGAATGTAGCTGTTACTGTACCTTCTTTGAGGTTCAGTACCTTGTGATCTCCATAGTGATATGGACGGGTCTCACCGTTTTCTTTCTTGGAGGATGTTCCAAGTACTACATCGTAACCAGTTGCGTTTGCAGCTGCTTTGTATGTTACTTTGATAGTAGATCCGCTTACTTTAACGTTTGTGATAACCGGAGCGTCTGGTGTGATCGCGGATACAACGAATGGATAAGCATTAGACCAGTCGCTGAATACTTTCTTACCATTTGCGTCACGTTTCCAAGCGTGGCAGTATGCATAGTAGGTTCCCTGCTGTACATATTTGAATGTAGTAGAGGTGCTTACCTGATTCTTGCTGATGGAATCGTAGTTCTTGTTTGTGATGCAGTCACGGTCTGTGGAGATTACATAGTCGTAACCTGAAGCACCGTCAGCCTCACCGGAAAGGATTACAGTTGCTTTGTTTCCAACAACTTTAACGCTGCTGATCATTGGAGCATCCGGTTTTTCATCCTCAGCTTTGCCTGTAGCATTAACTGTCTTAGAACCTGTATAGTTCTTAGATGTGCTGTTAGCTGTTACTGTGTATGTTCCATCTCCGTTATTTTTGGAGGTGTATTCTGTGGTTGGAACAGGGATATATCCGTTCATAACAGTTACTACACCATCGGTAACTTTGACATCACAGTCACTGATATCCTTTTTGTCGATTCCCCAGGAGTCCTTTAATTTAACATCGGATCCAGTGTATCCGCCGATACCTTTAACACGAACAGTATATACTTTTCCGTCTGTTACTTCTGTGCGGTTACTTACTTCTTTACCTTTTGCATCATAGAAAGTAAGTTCATAGTCTTTTCCTTCTACAAGTGTCTGTCCACTGATCTGAACAAGTACTTCTGGCTTAACTGCAAGACCGCCTGCGTAAGTACCATTCTTTACAGATACATTCTGTTTAACAAATTTAACATTGTTGATCTTGAATGTGGTATATGCTACAACATTTTTGATCTTAGATCCATCAGCTAATGTGATTTCTTTATTTCCTGTATAACCGCTTCCTTCTTTAGCAACGGCATATACATAAGCTGTGTTAAATGTCTTAGCATCACCTGGAACACCTGTTACATTCTCAGCATATTTGATCTCGAAATCTGCTGCTGTTGCTTTTGTAGCTGTAGCAGTTTTATTGCCCCTCTCATCAGCAACCATCAGTCCGCTTAATCTTTCGGTTGCAAATGTCTTAGCTGTTCCATCAAATTCAAATGCTTTATCTTCACCGGTCACTTCGATACCATTGCTGTTATAAACACTGATATCGCCTGCTACTGCTTCATTGTAAATCTTGAATTCAGCAGTGATATTTGAACCTGTGAAGTTCTTATTGCCATCAACTGGTTTCAGGACTACAGTACCTGTACCGGCATTAACATTTTCACCATAAGATACGATCTCAAACTGGCTTGTAACATCGTTTCCGTTTAATGTAGCTTTAAATGTACGCGGACGGATTGCTTTTCCTGTATATTTCTGCTTATCAATTGTAACCTTTACATCAGATGTATTGGCTGCAGTGATCGTGAAGTTTGCAGATGCAGTTCCGGAATAGTTGTCGTTAATACCTTTTACAGTAACTTTACCAGTGCCAACATTTAAGTTGTTTGTCACACTGACAACTTCATACTCTTCGGAAACATTATTATTAGAAGCTTTACCTTCATTCAGCACAAAAGCACCATCTGTTACATAAAACTCAGGAATGATGTTACCACCTGTATATGTATAAGTATCAGGTGTCAATTTGATCATGCTGTCGTTCAGTGCCTTTGCAACGATTTCTGTTAATTTATTATTTAATTCAACAGTTGCTTCACCCTTGAAGTTGCTATTTGTAACTTTGATTGTAGCTTTGATTTTATTATGTTTTACGTTGTTAGTTCCAGCTTCTCTTATTGCAGCTGTTATAGTTTTTGGATTTGTATATTCATAAGTTACAGTATAATCTGATGTTGACAGACCTTTTACAATCTTTCCGCTAGGATCAGTTGCTGTTACTACTAACGGTACCTGATAATCGGAAGCAGCATCATAACCTTTATTATAAGTGATTGTCTCAGGAACAGTCACTGTAGACTCTTTTACAGTCAGAGGATTGATCTCATATGGCACATCAACAGTCTGGTTTGCATATGTGGAATCTCCAAGGATCTTAACGGTTGCATATGCAGTACCGGCATTTACATTTGTCTTATATCCTGTGATTGTCCACTGGTCTTTCTGAAGTTTTTCTTCTGTGCCATCTTTGCCGATAATAGTCAGATCTCCCAGATCAGTCTGAGATGGTGTGATTGCTTCACCGGTATAATAAACTTTATAAGTTCCCTTGTTGGAATATTCAACATCTGCAATAACATTACCAGCTACTTTTACTTCGAATGTCTGTCCGTTGATACATGTTCCGGCTTTATCATATGCCTGAATAGTAACTTTATATGTACCAACTAAGCTGAAGCTGTCAGTCTCAACCTCATTTTCAGGATTGATAACAGTTACTGTATAGTCAGCGTCGTCTGTAGCAGTATCTATATTGATTTTTCCTTTCAGGTTAAGCTTTGTGCCTTCAGTACCTGTCAGGATAAGATCACTGGCAATAAAGTCTTTTACAGATGTACCCTTCTGTACTTTTCCATTTTTAACAGATGCAACAACATTGTTTTTGAGATCACGCTGTGTGATTTCAACTTTACCTGTTGCAGTTATCCCATCAGTAATAAACTGAGAAACTACATTGCTGAAATTTGTGAGCTTGCTTGTATCAACCGGGATAACTACTTTCTGTGTTCCGATTTTTTCAGATTCTGTTGCAACTCCACCTGCAATTGCCGCTGATAAATCAGCACCGGAAAGATCTTTGGATTCTGTCAGAGTTGCACCTTTAACACCGATCTTATTTCCTGTATACTGATAAGACTGTCCCTCAGTAACCTTGGCAATGATGTCACCCTCTGCATAGGTTTTCTGTTTAACGCTGAATGTAACATTCTTGGAAGTTCCGGAATATGGTGAATCTGCTTTAGCTGATGCAGTAACTGTCATTTTCTCTCCGGCATTCTTAGCTGTGCCAGATGCTGTTACTGTAAAGTAATCAGCATTCAGTCCTGTACCATCTAAAGCAATCTTAGTGCACTTTACAGCATTAGCACTACTATCTGTTGCACTTGTAGCCAGATAGAAATCTTTTCCGTTATATGTTCCAGTTTTTTTACTGAGAGTAAGTTCACAGTCGCTGACATCCTTCTTACTCAGTGTAGCTTCCCCGATTACGGTTGGATCGATTTTTGTATTATCTTTGGAATCTGTGTTCTTAAAGATATAAAGTTCAAGTGTTTTTCCAACATATTTGCTCCAGTCAACAGCTGCGCTGCCTATAGCACCCTGAGTTGCAAAATTCACTGCGAAGCCCATTCCAGCAACACCCTCTGTGTCTGCTTCACCAACAGTTCCGCTGTAGATTGCAACGTTGTCGCCTTTTACGCGCCATGCATAATTAAAGTTTTTTAATTCGCTTTTTGTTGTTTTGTCAATAATAGTACCGCTAACTCCTACAGAGCCTTCGAATTCGGCAGATTTAACGGAAACATCAACACTGAGATCATCGGATTCAACAACTGCCTGAGCAGCTGGAGTTTCTGTTTCTTCTGTAGCTGCTTCATCTGTAAATTCATCTGCAGTTGTATCTTCTGTAGCCGA
>CAVCYJ010000357.1:0-6354 GCA_963605995.1 Holdemanella biformis
TGCTGTTTTCGTAGAATCAGGAAGCTCCCGCTTCTATAAGCGGGGGTACGTTCACTCCCGAAGTGAATCGCAGGATTTATTATAGGTGCTTTTTTCATATCCATTTTACACTGTGTCCAGTTCGGACACGCGAGGAAACACAAAATTGTGGAAGGTTATGGCAGATGCCATGGCCTTTTTTAGTAGAAAAATGTCGAAAAAAGGAGAAATGATGAATCGTCTAAGAGCGCCGCCTGCTGCGGCAAATAGAAAGAAGCAACAAAAGTTTTGGCAAAAGGCTGAAGTCAACACAAGAAAGGGTATGACGATGAACCAAAATAAAAGAGGAAGAAGAATTACTTCTATGCTTATGGCGGTGTTGATGAGTGTATCTACAACATTATCGCCAGTTAATTCAGTGGCATCTGAATCATCAGTAACAGTGGAAAGTCAGATGGAAGAGGCTGCTATAGAAACAGTATCGGAGCAAACAGAGGCAAATAGCAGTGAGGAAACAGTACCATCTGATGAAGCACAGACCGTTGAAGAGATAACCGCAGAAAAAACAACGGCAGAAAAAGAAGATTCTGTTGCAGAAGAAGTTAAAACGTCTGGAGAGAATGAGGAAGAAACATCAGCAAATGAAACACGCGGGTCAGACGAAAATGAAGAAGAAACGACACAGGAGGCAGAACAGACCGCCGCAGAAGAAACGGAGACCGAAACGACTTCAGAGGAAGTACCGTCTATTGATCTATTAGCTGCGACAAAGGAAGAAATTTTATCTTACATTGAAGCAATTGGTGGAAATGAAAGTGATGCTTTTTATGCTTTTATTGGAGGTCTTGAAGAAAATGACTACCAGTTGGTTTGGATGGCGCAGTATGGTGCAGAAGATGATCAGTTGGCAGAAAAGTTCGGTTTTGACTATGATGCAGCCAGTGATCTGGATGCTGCAAAGTATATCCACAGGCTGTCTGAAGATGAACGGATTGATTTTGTTGAGTCCATGACATTTGAACAGTATCGCAGATATCTTTCTATTAAGGAAATGATGGCAGAGATGGATGAGAAAGATTTCACTGATGCTATTGATGAGGAAGCGTTCGATGCTGACCGTGTCTGGGATTATGACAGCTATGATGCATTTGCAGAATCCATGACAGGGGTATCTCTGCAACGTACTGAGCAGACTATGCAGTTTTACAATACCTATGTTGATGCAGCTCAAGTTCAGGCAGGAGTAACGACCATTGACAGCTTATTGGATTCTAATGCAGATTGGTATTCCGATGATTATATTTTAAGTCTGAATCCGGAAATGTTTAAAGAAACAGTTCCCGTTTATTATGGTTCTGACGGAAATTATTATGTTGTATCTACTGTTCCAACGCTGAATGGGGTAGAGTCTGCTGACTATCAGCCGGCAACTAATTTTTATAATGATAGCGTAGCAGCGGAAGCCTTTGAGGATATTCAGTATCTTGGAAATGGTGTCTACTGCATTCCGGGCAGCCGTTATCAGTATTGCTATACAGAGCAGTATGTATCAGATGCAGGTGCTCTGTACGGAGTTTCATTTGGACTTCGTATTCAGGTATTATATGGCTTTACAGCATCAGGTGAGGTGAAGATTAGTGCTGATGTTCTGTATCCTGACATGACAGAGCGTTTTCTTCCGGCAGTATTGAATCTTGCATCAGGCACAGCTACTGTAAAGATTTTTAATGATGATTATGATGATACACTTGATAATTATCTTGTATCTGCATCCATTAACAGAGGCGAAAGCTTTCCTGACGGAGTTTCTGTCATAAACAATGGAAAGACACTCCAGTTTGTAATGGGAGATAACTGTGCAGTGGGAAGTCTGGATGTTTTGATCGGCTATAACGCGACTTCAAAGTACTCTATGACTGCGCAGATAACAACTGAAAGTCTGTATCAATCTGAGTCATTAGATATAGATAATGGAATTGCATTGACGGCACAGCTGCAAGGAAGTTATCTCGAAATGGCAAGAAGTAGTGTACCATCTGATTTGGCAGTTGGAGATAAGTTTGTATATGCAAATACCAGATTGACAATCACAGGTGTCAACAATGCAGCGGATGGCAGTGGAACCATTCATGTCGGAGCAACGACCGTACCGACGCATGATGCACAGGAATTTTGTTTATACAGTCCATATGATGAGACGGCATTGAATGCATTAAATTCATGGTTCAAATATAGCCTGAGTGATGCAAATTCTGCAAGTCCGGGATATCTCGTGCAGATGACAACTGAAAATATCCAGCGCCGTGCAGCCAGCAATGGTACATCCGTTAATCTTGGTGGACAGAAAATATTTGGATACCTTTCAGAAGCACTCGGAACTTCAACAAGTGCATCTGGAAAAATATTGAACTTGGAAGGTACGCAGGTAATTCTTGCTTGTATGCACGCATGGCATCTGGAAGCAAATACACCTGCGGAAGTTGTAAATTCAGTTAATTCGTTTACAGAGCGTACGGGAGAGCAGGAAACCTTCGCGCATGATATTGGATTCGGAAACTATCTTCCCAATATTGCCCTTCAGTGTACTGATGTTCACGATGGCGATGACGGATACACATACGCAACTTTCAAAGTAGTAACTTCTATGCTTGGAATTCGAGGCATAAACAATCCGAATAACTATCAGTGTGCATTTGCGACATTGAATATTCGATATGAGAAGCAACAGGAAGGTTATTTGAGAATCCATAAATCTTCCACAAACCCGGAAATAACAAACGAAAATAGTTGCTATAGTTTCGATGACATCAATTATGGTATTTTTACCGATGCAGGGTGCGTCAATAACATTGCTATCCTTAATTTGGATGCTAATGGTTATTCTGAACCGTTAAAACTGAAAGCAGGAACTTATTATGTGAGAGAAGCAACAGCGACGCCAGGATCAGGTTATAGAACAAATGGTGAGGTGTATACGGTAAATGTAATTGCGGGAACAACTGCTGATTCGCCAGTTATGTGTGAAGCTAAAGATGTTCCATTGAATGACCCGTTTGGTATTCAAATTATAAAAATCAATAAAGATGGAACAACTACGGCAGACTTGTCTGGTGCAGAGTATACAATTACTTATTATCCAAAGAAGTATAATACGATAGCTGAAATTAAGGCAGATCCAAAAGCAGAACCAACTGCATGGGTAATTCAAACTATTAAGAGTGCAAGTGGATATGTTGCATCATTGGATGATAAACATGTCGTTTCTGGTAGTGCAAGTGCAGTTTTTGGAAAATATAAAGATGGAACCTACCTTATTCCACTCGGAACAATCACCGTTGAAGAGACAAAGGCACCGACTGGTTTTACGAAAGATGGAGCCGTTGTAAGTAGTGCAAAGACGGGAGAAACTATTTCTGGAATCAACAATATATATTTGTTCCAAATTGTTGATGAAAATTCTTCTGTATACCTGAAGAGCGGCAATGCACTTTCTACTCCTGTAGATGATGAAAGTGCCGTAACGCTGACATATGCTGAGGTTCAGAACAAGGCGGGTATCAGCATCAAGAAGAGTGATGCATTGACAAATGGTGCAGCATCAGCAGGTACACTTGAAGGAATTAAATTTGCGATTGTTAATGCTACAGGCTCTGATATTGTAAATTATGCAGGTCAGACGATTTCAAATGGATGCGTTGCGCAGATGATTACAACGGATGCAAACGGCTATGCAGCAACCGGAAAGGCAGATCTTCCGGTTGGAAAGTATACGATCAGGGAACTTCGTGCAGATGCTTCCTTTGACGGAAAGAACTTTTCAGAAGGTTCTTCTGCGATGGCGAACGAGTATTATCAGTGGAAGGATATTCAGATAACGGTAACAATTACGGATGAAAATACAAAAACAGTAGTAAATGCCGGAACTGTATATGATATCCCGGTTCGTGGAGATATTCAGCTTGTAAAGAAGAACTCTGATACAGGAGAGACACTTGCTTATATTCCGTTCAAGATCACAAACAATGCAACAGGAGAAACGCATTATATTTTAACAGATGCAAATGGTAAATTTAATTCTGCAATCGGAAAAACCACAAACACCAATGCCAACGATTCCGTTCTTTCTCAGTATGGGGAAAAAGATATCATTCCGCAGAGTGTGATTGATTCTCTGGCGAAGGATGCAGGTCTGTGGTTTGGCAGCACTGATGCCAACGATTCTTATGGAGTGTTCGCATACGGCAAATATACGATTGTTGAGCTGAAAACAGAAGCAACAAAGAACATGAAGATGTACACTAATACCTTCACAATTAACGCAGCCGGACAGGCTCTTGATTTTGGAACAGTCAATAATGTTCCGATGAGCATTCGCACTACTTTAGTTGATGCAAATGGAGAGCATTTCACTGAAGCAACAAGTACTGTAATATTGGTTGACCATGTAGCGTATAAAAATCTGGATACGGACAAGAACTATACGTTGACCGGAACCTTATATGTGAAGGATGGGGATGCCCTGACAGAACTGTTGACAGAAATGGTTGACTTTACGCCAACCGAAACAAACGGTACACAGGATGTCACATTCACATTTGATGCGTCTGCACTGGTTGGAAAGTCTGTTGTTGCATTTGAAGAGTTGTCCTTAAACGGAGAGTTTTGTGCAGAGCACAAGGACAAAAATGACGAGAATCAGACAATCTACTTCCCGTCTGTCAAGACAAAAGCCGTTGATAAGAACACTGGATTGAATCAGGTAAAAGAAGACAGCAATGTAATGATTGTGGATACTGTTACTTACACAGGTTTACAGCCGGGTAAGACTTATACCATGACTGGTATGCTGATGTCTTCCGCAGGAAATGTGATTGTATCCAATGGAAAGCATATTACTGCAAGTACTGAATTTACACCAACCGAAAGTGATGGAAGTATTGATGTTGTATTCAACTTTGACGCAACCGATGGATTCAGTGGATGTCAGTATGTATTTTACGAGTATCTGTATCTGGATGGTGTGAGCGTGGCCGCACATACCGATGTTTCGGATACCAATCAGATCATCTATATTCCGAGTATCCAAACGACATTGATTGATTCTGAGAACGGAAGTCACAACTCTGCGGCTGATCAGGATATCACATTGATTGATACCGTGCGTTACAACGGTGTTGAGATTGGAAGAGCGTATACTGTGACAGGAACACTTGTTGATAGAGAAACTGGTAAGGAAATCGTAGATGATGCAGGAAACAAAATTACCGCATCTGCTGAGTTTACGGCAGAAAAAACGAATGGAACGGTTGACGTAACTTTTGTATTCTCTGGTGTATCGCTGGCAGGTAAGACAATTGTTGCCTATGAGCATATGTATACGGAAGGCAAGGAAGTTGCAATTCATGCAGATGTTGACGATGAGAATCAGACGGTTTACATTCCAGAGATTCACACCACAGCAACCGATAAGATAACAGGTGATCACAATGGTGTTGTCGCTGCGGAAACAACTGTACTGGATGAGGTATTCTATACAAATCTGCTTCCGGGTAAAGAGTATACCGTAAAAGGAACACTCATGGTAAAAGAAACAGGAGAGCCGTTGACTGTCGATGGAAAGGAAGTAACCGCAGAAAAGACTTTTCTTGCAGAAGAACCGGATGGAAGCATCATTCTTGAATTTACATTCAATTCGCTTGCATTAGCAGGAAAGCATGTTGTAGCATTTGAGGATGTGAAATATGAAGGCATTTCAATCGGAACTCATGCTGATATCGAAGACGAGGAGCAGACAATTTCCTATCCGTCCATTCATACGGCAGCGGCAGATCAGACATCCAACTCGAAAACGATGGTACTTGGAACAAGTGTAACCTTAGTAGATACCGTTACTTATACCGGATTAACGGTTGGAAAGTCTTATGTTGTAAAAGGAACTGTCATGGACAAAGCAAGCAGTCAACCGATTGGCGTGACTGCGGAGACAACCTTTACCGCGGATGCAACAGATGGAAGTGCTGTTGTTACTTTCACGTTTGATACAACCGTGCTTCAGGGAAAGACACTGGTAGTCTTTGAGACACTGTATGATGAGCAGGGTAATCCGATTGTCGATCACAGCGACCTTAATGATGAGGATCAGACAGTAAGTATACCAGTACAGCCTGAGATTCCCCCAGTCGTAACAGGAGATGATTCAAGCCCAATGCCGTATGCGGCAGGATTTACAGTTGCATTTTTGGCAGCAGTCGTAGCTGCGATTCTGTTGCTCAAAAGAAAAAAGGCATAAGTAATTTCCAAATTTAACGCCAATATAAAATGATACCAGGGTCAAAAGGTCAGAAAGCCGATGCAAGCTTGCTTGCAAGAGGATTT
>CAVCYJ010000358.1:0-6319 GCA_963605995.1 Holdemanella biformis
ATAAATAAAAAAGACGTGGAGGTAGTAACTATGAAATTATCAGAAGCAATGAAAGAGAAAATGCTCCTTTCTTTCGAAGTATTCCCACCTAAGACAGAAAAAGGAATGGAGAATCTTCCCGGAACCATCGAACATCTGATGAAATACAAACCGGAGTACATCTCATGTACATATGGTGCCGGCGGCGGAAATGTCGGTGCAAACCGTGAAGTATGTCAGATGATCAAGAAAGCGGGCACGACACCTGTAACACATTTCACAGTTATCAAAAATACAAAAGAAGGTATCAAAGATCAGCTTCAGCAGTATCTGGATGAGGGTGTAGATCACATGTTGGCACTTCGTGGAGATATTCCACTTGGCGAAACAACGACCTGCGGAGATTTTAACTATGCGACAGACCTTGTTAAATTTGTACGTAATGAATTTGGAGATAAATTTGAAATTGCAGTAGCAGGATCACCGGAAGGACATATCGCATGCCGTTCTCTTGATGCTGATATCGCAGTTCTGAAACAGAAACAGGACAATGGTGCGGATTATATCATGACTCAGCTCTGCTGGGATATGGAACAGTTCAAATACTGGCTGGATTCCATCCGTGAAGCGGGTGTTACAATGCCTGTGGATGTTGGTGTAATGCCGATTCTTGATATGTCTGCTACGATCAATATGGCACTTTCCCGCAACGGTTGTGTAATGGATCGTGAGCTCTGCAGACTCATTTCCAGAAACTGGCTGTTCCCGAACCCGTTTGCAGCGAAAGATGCTGACGGCAAACCATTTGATATGTTCTATGATGATAAGATCAGGAGATTCAAAGAAGAAGGCATCGAATACACCATCAGACAGATTGATGAATATCGCGCAATGGGCGTAGATGGTATCCATCTCTATGCACTGAACAAATGGAAAGACGTATCTGAGATCATCGACAGATCCGGTCTTCGTACATTAGTATAACATCATATATAAGACATTTTAGGAGGCACCTGGTTTTATGGCACACGTGATTGCTGTCGCAGGAAAAGGCGGCGTAGGAAAGACAACATTATGCGGAATGCTGATCCAGTATCTGTGCGAACAGGGCAAGGGACCGATTCTTGCGGTGGATGCTGATGCGAATTCAAATCTCAATGAAGTACTTGGAGTAAAGGTAGAGACAACTCTTGGCGATGTGCGTGAAGAAATCGCCCGTGCAGAACTTGCGAAAGAAAACCCGATCCCTGCTGGAGTATCCAAGGCGGATTATGCGGAAATGCGTTTTGAAGATGCACTGGTTGAGGATGATGACTTTGATCTTCTTGTAATGGGAAGAACACAGGGAAAAGGCTGTTACTGCTATGTAAACGGACTGCTTCAGACTCAGCTTGCAAAATATCAGAATAATTATCCGTATATTATCGTAGATAATGAAGCCGGAATGGAACATATCAGCAGAGGAGTTCTTCCGAGTATGCAGACTGCTGTTCTTGTCAGCGACTGCTCCAGAAGAGGGATCCAGGCTGTTGGCAGAATTGCGGAATTAATTAAGGAATGCGATATGCACCCGAAGACAGTGGGACTGATCGTAAACAGGGCTCCGAAAGGGGAACTGAATGAAGGGATTAAAGAAGAGATTGCCAGTCAGGGCCTGACACTTCTGGGCGTAGTTCCTCAGGACGAAACCATTTACGAATATGACTGTGAGGGGCGTCCGACAAGTACGCTTCCGGAAGATAACCCGGTCAAGGTTGCACTCCGTGCAATTGTTGACAAGCTAAGTTTATAATATGCACCCCTTACCGTATGAGAGTGCGGTAAGGGATGTTTACGTGTTACTGGGAACGGGATGAACAGTAATTAATACATAAGAAAACTGAATATAGAGGATGTACATTTTTGTTTTTTTATATCATTCACAGGGAATTACTCCGTAATGCTCCTGTGATATATAAAAGTCCTTCAAGCAGGATTCTTTCTTGTGATAAATAACCCATGGGTAGGGATGGGTTCTTATCTGCGGGATTATTAAAAATTATATTATGTGCATACATGGTATGGCACAAACCAGAATTAAAGGAGGTCTATAATGAGTGAATTCAAATTGACTACTGTGGAAGAGTTTGAAGAGGCTACTGCCAGACTTTTGGAAACAGGTGCAAAGGTAGGTGCGGACGCATGGCAGTTCCGTGTAAAAAATCAGACTCCACATTGTAAATTCGGCGAGCAGGGTGTCTGCTGTCGTATCTGTGCTATGGGACCATGCCGTATTACTCCTAAGGCTCCGAGAGGAATCTGCGGATGTGATGTTCACGGTATCGTAGGAAGAAACTTCCTCAAATTTACTGCAGGCGGTGCAGCTACTCACTCTGATCACGGTCGTGAGATCTGCCACACATTATATTGTGCAAAAGAAGGCGGAAACTATCAGGTTAAAGATCCTGAAAAGCTGCTCCGTATCGCTAAAGAATGGGGAGTGGAAACGGAAGGAAAAGATATTTATGATCTGGCTCATGAGATGGCCGAGATCGGTCTGATGGAATATGGTAAACCATTTGGATATCAGAGATTCCTTGATAGAATGCCGGAAGGCCAGAAAGAAAAACTGATCGAGAATGAAATTGCACCGCGTGCGATCGACCGTGAGGTTTCTACTTCTTTGCATATGGCGCATATGGGATGTTCTTCTCTTCCGGAGGCGCTTGTAAAACAGTCTATCCGTTGTGGTCTGGCAGATGGATGGGGCGGTTCCATGATGGGAACAGAGTTCTCTGACGTACTGTTTGGAACTCCGAAGCCAATTGATACCGAAGCTAACCTTGGTGTAATGGTTGAAGAGAACGTAAACATTGTTGTACACGGACATGATCCGAGCCTTTCTGAAATGATCTGTGAATATGCAGACAGCAAAGAAATGATAGATTATGCAAAATCTGTAGGAGCAAAAGGAATCACTGTATCCGGTGTATGCTGTACTTCAAACGAAGTAGCAATGCGTCGTGGTATTCCAATGGCCGGCAATTTCCTGCAGCAGGAGAATGTAGTACTGACAGGTGCCTGCGAAGCGATCGTAGTAGATGTCCAGTGTATTTTCCCGGCATTGGGACCTTTGAGCAAATGCTTCCATACTAAATTTATCACAACTTCTCCAATCGCTCAGATTCCGGATGCTGAATTCGTAAGATTCAACGCTGAGACAGCAGGCGAAAATGCAAAAGCAATTGTTAAGATGGCTGTTGACAACTTTAAGAACAGGAAACCTGAACTTGTACATATTCCGAATATGAAGAAAAATGCTACAGTTGGTTATTCTCTGGAAGCAATCGTTAAGACACTTGATGGTGTTACAAACTCTCAGGTTGATGTAACAGGAACGACAAAACCATTACTGGAATGTATCACTTCCGGTGTTATCCGTGGTGCGGTTGCCATGGTTGGATGCAACAATCCAAAGATTCGTCCGGATCATGCACATATTGAACTGATGAAAAAATGTATTGCTAATGATATTGTCATTATCGCTTCCGGATGTTCAGCACAGGCTGCAGCAAGGGCAGGTCTGATGGACAAGGCTGCAAAGGATCTTTGCGGTGATGGTCTGAAACGTGTCTGTGAACTGGCTGATATCCCGCCGGTACTCCACATGGGATCATGCGTAGATATTTCCCGTATGATGCTCCTTGCAGCTGAATTGGCTAAAGATTCCGGCCTTCAGATCAATCAGCTTCCGGTAGTTGGATGTGCTCCTGAGTGGATGTCTGAAAAAGCTGTATCCATCGGTAACTACGTAGTGGGTACCGGTATTGATACATTCCTTGGGGTTGATCCATATGTTTCAGGTTCTACAGAAATGTGTGAACTTCTGACAGAGGGAACAAGAAAATGGACAGGTGCTGCTTACACGGTAGAAACTGACATTGAGAAATTAGTTGATCTGATGATCGAAAGAATTGAAGAAAAGAGAACAGCTTTAGGAATCTGATCTGTTGTTTGTAAAACTGAATAAAGGTGGATGACGTAAAATGAAAATTGCAGTTACAGGAAAAGGCGGTGTGGGCAAAACTACATTTGCCGCTACACTTGCCAGGTTATATGCAGCGGAGGGCAGACCGGTACTTGCTGCAGATGTGGATCCTGATGCGAATCTCGGCCTTGCGCTTGGATTTGATGAGGAGACACTGGATTCTATCGTACCGATATCCAAGATGCGTAAACTTGTAGAAGAACGTACAGGTGCAACTGCCGGAAATCAGTTCTATCATCTTAATCCAAAGGTGGATGATATTCCGGAGAAATACGGCAGGGTGTGTAACGGTGTGAGACTTCTGGTCCTGGGAACTGTTGAGACAGGCGGCGGCGGATGTGTATGTCCGGAACACGTAATGCTGAAACGCATTATCAGTAATCTGGTACTGAGAAGAGAAGATGTGGTGATTCTTGACATGGAAGCCGGCCTGGAACATCTCGGCAGGGGAACCACGGAAGGAGTTGACGCATTTATCGTAGTGATCGAGCCAGGTGCAAGGAGTGTGCAGACATACAGGAACGTGAAGCGTCTGGCGAAAGATTTAGGAGTATCCCAGGTAAAGGTTGTCGCAAACAAAGTGCGCAATGAAGATGACGAGGCCTTTATCCGGGAGCGGATTCCACAGGAAGATCTTTTGGGGATGATCCATTACAATACAGAGGTGATTGATGCTGACAGACAGGGTAAATCTCCGTATGATTTCAGCAAAACAGTTACCGGGGAGATCATCAGGATAAAAGAGAATATAGATTGTCAGTAATCATAATATTAGGAGGTAGAACAAGTGACTTTATTTGAAAGTGTTTTTGCGGGAAACGACGCGGTTTATGGACTGACAGAGGGGGCCATTGATCAGGCGATTGAAAAATACGGTGCTGACAAAGCAGTCAGCTTTCCGGATACGGCATATTCTTTACCATGTTACTATGCAGTAACAGGAACAAAGGTTGGAACTCTTGCAGAGTTAAAGGATGCTCTTGCAGTAGTAAAGACTCTTATGACAAGAGAGAAGAGAACTCATGACGTATTCATGTCGGGTGTTGCTACAGCTCTCTGCGCAGAATTTATTGAAGTTCTGAAATATATCGATGGAGCAGTTCCCTACGAAGCTCCATGCTATGGACATCTTGCAGATGCAGTAATCCGTGAACTCGGTGTACCGCTTGTAACAGGCGATATCCCTGGTGTGGCAGTCATCCTTGGAAAAGCTCCTTCCGCACAGGAAGCAGCAGACCTTGTTAAATCCTATCAGTCTCAGGGTATCCTGATCACTCTGGTTGGTGATATCATTGATCAGCTGGAGGAAGTTGGATACAAGACAGGTGCCAATGTACGTGTGATCCCTCTTGGAAAAGACGTTACAGCAGTTATCCATGTAGTATCGGTAGCACTTCGTGCAGCTCTTATCTTCGGTAACGTGAAACCGGGTGATGCTGCAACCCTGATGGACTACACAATGAAACGTGTACCTGCATTTGTCAATGCATTTGCGCCATTAAATGATGTGATCGTTGCCTGCGGTGCAGGTGCTATCGCTCTTGGTTTTCCGGTTATCACAGATCAGGAAGATGTTGCAAGAGTACCGAAGAGCCTTATCTGCCAGAAAGACATCTCCAAATGGAATGCAACTTCTCTGGAGGCCCGTGACATCAAGATCAAAATTACAAACATCGATATCCCGGTTGCTTTCGCATCTGCATTCGAAGGTGAAATTATCCGCCGTAAAGACATGCAGGTTGAATTCGATGGTTCCCGTGTAGACTGTGCCGAGCTTGTGCATACCTGTGATGCAAGTGAAGTTGAAGATCATAAGATCACAGTTGTAGGACCTGAAGTAGACGACATGGAATTAGGAAGCAAGAACAGCATCGCGTATGTTGTCAAAGTTGCCGGTAAGAACATGCAGCCTGACTTTGAACCGGTTATCGAGCGTAAGTTCCATAACTACATCAACTGTATCGAAGGTGTATATCACACAGGACAGAGAGATATGCAGAGAATCCGTATCAGCAAAGATGCATTTGCAGCAGGATTCAAGATCAAACATATCGGAGAAGTTCTTTATACACAGGTTAAGAATGAATTTGACGCAGTTGTAGATAAATGTGAGGTTATCGTTTACACAGATCCTGCTGAGTGTACAAGAGTCCGTCATGAAGTTGCAATCCCGATCTTCGAGAAACGTGATGACCGTCTGAATACTCTGACTGATGAATCTGTAGACGTATACTACAGCTGTATCCTCTGCCAGGCATTCTCCCCGTCTCATGTATGTGTTGTTACACCTGAGAGACTTGGACTTTGCGGTGC
>CAVCYJ010000359.1:0-5889 GCA_963605995.1 Holdemanella biformis
GTTTCCATCAGACGAAGGTCGTTAGGGTTAACGATCGCTGATGTAAGACCATTCATCATAGCCATTGCTACAAGGGCAGAGTCCATGATCGGACGGATATGTTTCGGCATACCGTTACTGTTGTTGGAAAGACCACCTGTGGAGTTCAGTCCCATTTCTGAGAACATCTTGATTGCTTCGAGAACTTCCATCTGTTTGTCCTGCATTCCTTTTACAACGAGGAATAACGGGTCAAACCACAGATCCTCTGTATCCATGCCAAGAGTCATACCTCTTTCCAGCATGTTCTGGCAGTGCATCATACGCTCATCATTGTCAGCTGCTACCATACCGGAAGAGCAAAGTGCGATACAGATCGCATCGTTTGCTGCTGCAAGGTCGATGTTGGAAATTCTATCACCGGCATCTGCGGAGTTGACGATTGGTTTTCCTTTTGCTCTGTTGTATACGGAAATACCGGCTTCGATAGCTTTCTGGTTTGTTGTATCCAGGGCAAGCGGAACATTGTCAAACTCAGACTGAAGGAGCTGTACAGCCCATTTCATTAAGTCTTCTCCGTCATTTTCTGCAGGTCCGATATTTACATCAAGGTATGTAGCACCTGCGTCGAGCTGCTGTTTTGCTCTTTTGATGATCGGCTCAGGATCTCTTTCTGTAAATGCTTTGTTTACTGCCGGTGCAGTAGTTGAAAGTCTCTCTCCAATTGTTACGAATTTTGCCATAACCCTGTTCTCCTTTTACATTTATTTATATAGAGGAATCCGACAATCGCGGTTCTCTCTGCATACATTATCCTTTACAGCCCGGCCGGTATGAAACCGGCCGGACATTTACGGTCATCAGATCTGGCCGTCTGCCTGTAAATCTTTTAAGAATTTAACAAGCTGTACAGCTTCTCTTGGTCCGACAATGATTTCCCATCCGGGAAGTTTCGCTTCCAGGTCACCTTTCAGAACCGCTACCTTACCAGGAATAATAAGCTTTCTGGATTTAACCTTCGGCTCAACATTCTCCTTGATATAAGAAGAAATGCTGTTACCGGAGAATTTACCGGCTGCCCATGATGTCAGTACGGAAAGTCCGCCGGCATCATTGATCACCAGGTTAAGCGGAACACCGGAACGCTCCAGCTCACCGGATACTACGAAATATGTAAGGGCGAAGTCTACAGTAGTAACAACTACTGCATTCTCATCCGCACCATTTAACGGGTAGATGCCCGGCTCAACCTTCATCGGTTTCTGCGGGTCAGTATAAACATTCTGACGCAGACCGTATAATGGAAGAGCTTCTGCATATGTCATCTGCTCCATAACGATGATGGAACCATATTTCATGGTAAACATAGATGCAAGAGCTGCCTGTAAGTGAAGGTCACCCCTGGCAACCTTAACAAGGTTTACGATGGATGGATAACCAAATGTTCTGTCCTGATCTTTCAGGGCTGCACGGCGAACCTGTACAGTATTTGCAAAGGTTTCTTTAATGTCAGCACCTGTTGTATCAAGAACAAGATTCTTGTTTCCGAGTTTCTCAAGAGCTGCTGTTGTATCATATAATTCGTTTAAATCTTTACCGGATACACCGAGAACAACACCTGCTTCTGTTGCAACTGCGTTCATTGCCTCATAGTTGGAAGCATCTGCACCGTTTAAGACCGGTTTGCTGTCTTTGCATACTGCAAGAGCTGCTTTTGCAATCTCAGGATCCTTACAGTCGAGTACTAAAGTTCTGTTAAGGCCTGCTGCTTTTTCTACAAGTGCTGTATATTTTGCAGCATCTGCACCTTCTCCACAGTTTACGTATACAAGTTCAGCAAACATTCTCTCACCGATACGGTCATAATCAACCTTCGGGATCTCGGCAAGTTTAGCTTCTACTGCAGCATCATCCATGCAGGTACACAGTGCTACCGCATATCTCGGTTTGCTTACAAATGTTTTTTCATGTCTGAATAATACAGTTTCGCCGCCAAGTGAGAATTCGTTCTCGCCTGTTCCGATTTTGATTGTTTTCATTGGCGGAGCTGTTGCTTCGGATAAGGAAGCTAAAGCCTCCTCAGACATATGCGGACATTGTTCGATCTTCATAGCGCCCTGGGCAACCTTCATGGAGAAAGCCATACATGTCGGGCATCCGCATTCCTTACAGTTTTTCTTTGGTGTTAATTTAAAAATCTGAATACCATTCAGTGCCATTTTATCTGTTCCTCCTATTCAATTACGCAAGTGCTTTGATCATTCTGGAAATAGCTGCAACAGCTTCCGGATGTCTTAAGATGACTGCATCAGATCCGGCTGCAAGGTCAGCAGCTGCTGTCATAACTTCCATATCGATTCCACGCTCTTCTTCCGGTCCCCATTCAGGCATATCCTTCTCAGAAGCTGTTGCTTCTTTTACGCCCCATGTTTCAGCGGATACCGGTGTAATGATAGGCATCTGCAGCATATTATCATTCTGGGATAAAGCTGCACCTTTAATACGGTCCATAGTGGATACAACATACTCATATCCGTATCCGGCAGCGGCACTGCCGATATTCATAACGATTTTCTGTGCGTTAACGCCTAACTGGGTAGTTACAACGTTAAGCTGTTTAGCAAGGTTGATATCTACGGCAGATTCCGCACCTACGATCTGATCGTAAGCAAGTCCTGCTGCAGCACCGATTGCTTTGTAGTTCTCTTCCTTTTCGGAGAGGATCAGTACGTTTCTTCCCTGGAGAGCTTCTGCTACCTTAGGAAGAAGCTCGGCATCTTTCTCTACATTTTTGCATCCTTCAACTACTAATGGTGTATCAATAGAATCTGCAACGTCTTTCACTACTGCGATAAGTTCTTCTACAGATTTGTTTACACCATTCGGGTCTCCGCCCTCGAGGATCAGGGCTACAAAATCAGCGCCTTCCATGGCTGCTGCTTTCTTAGCCATCTCTCCGATCGTGTTTGTTCCCTCATAGTATGCCTTGATACCTTCGGATACAACATTCTCAAGACCCATATCAGAGATCTCAACACCGATCTTCGGTGAGTTTTCTGATGGTGCATCAAAAGAATAAAATGGATAAGTAGAGTCTCCGCCGATTGTTACAGTCTTATCTCCGCTACCAATTGTGACTGTATTAATCTTTGCATTAAATTTCTGAAGTTTCTGATTAAACGGCATTTCTTTTTGGCCTCCTTAAAAAAATTGCTATGCATTTGCCCCTACGCAGACAAAACGCATCATCTCATATAGTATACTACATCATTGGATCCATTGACAAGGCTGGATGATTATTTTCTGTTAAAAATGCAACAAGCTCCTCCGGATCTGTTGTATTCGTCTCATCACCGATCATGTCAGTGAAATTGTCAATGCCATACAGTTCCTTTGCTGTCTTGTTCAGACGCTCTGCAACTGTGTCTTTTAATTCTTTCGGCATCCATACGATACGTTCAATACCGCCCTCTGCCTTCATGAATTTCTTGGATGAAATAAAGTGTTTACCATGTCCCATGAAACCAGGTGTCTGGACACCGCCGCCGGTCATGGATGCCATCTCTGAGAATGTCATTCCGAGAGGTGTCATGCCTGCGTACTCACGGTTAGCGATAACAACACCGTTGGAAAATGGCTCAATACCACAGATACACTCAAAGCATCCGCAGGATGTCATAGGATCCTGCATGATAGAATACAGTGTAACATGTTCCAGAGCTCCCTGTGAGAACTTCTGTACAGCTTCATCAACGTCTTCGTAAGAACCAAGATTCTCATCGATCGGTCTTTCTTTTGTAATGATCTGGCACGGTCCATTTGGATCCAGCTCATTTGTTGCCTTTGCATCCAGCCATGAAACAGCACCGCAAAGTCCAAGTCTCTCAGGTGTAACTACACATACGTGAGACGGGGAAAATGCCTGGCAGAGGATACAGCTGTAATATACGTCTACAGTTTCATCTGTAAGATTTTCAAGACGCGCATCACGTTTATCGAATACAGGAATTGCAACCTCATGACGGATTCTTGTACATTCAGCCGGATCAGTATAGACAGTTACCTGACACTTATCAACTACAGCTTCAAACTCGTTCTTAACCTGTGTATAAAGAACTTCACCGATATGCTTCATACGGAATCCGGCATTGTAAGCTTCCTTGCCGATACGGATCCTCTGCATATCTCTCTGTCCTGTATGGTAAACTCCTTCAATACAGTTAATGTAGTTATGGAATTTACGTTCGATTACAGGCTCGAAATCAGGCTGCATTCTCTTTCCCGCTACTTCTACCACGTAAGCGATCTGGTTCTTGCTTCCCGGTTCCATTTCATCTACATCCGGTCCTACAACTGTAATCCTGTGATCCTCAACCTCATCCATGCTTCTTGTCTGCACAAGTTCTGCACAGTCCACACGGGAACCGTCGAACTCAACCTGCATATCCTTACGGCGAATGATCTCACCCTCGAATGCAGACGCAAACGCAACAGGAATGTCAATTTTGGTAATTTTAATCTTAATATTTCTGGCTTCCAGAGAAACCTTATTAAAATCAGCAACATTCGGGCACGCGATCAGAGCACCCGGTACTTCTGTAATATTTTCATCTTCATTGGAAATTACAGGGAATCCAAGTTTGATCGCTCCTGCTCCAGCAGCAAGGATTACGTCATCGATCGGCTTGAAAGCATTCACGAATGCCGGAACTCTCTCTGATGTATATTTCAGCAGAGAAGCTGCATCGCCAGGAGTAACATTTCCGAAGATCAGGGCTGCACGAAGTGCCACGGATACTACATGGATAACAGATGTAATATCTTTTCCCAGCGGTACGATTCGAACATTATAGCCCATCTTTAATCCAAGCTCCTGTGCCTGGTCAATGATTCCTCCAACCAGAGTAACAAGAATACCCTGTGCCTGATAGCTCTTTACCAGATCCACACCTTCCTGTGCAGTCGGTGCTGATCCGATGATAACTGCAACACCAGGGATATCACCGGTTACAAGAGGTACACCAAGCTCACGGATAATGGAATCCGGAAGGTGTCCATAGTACGGTTCACTGTATGGCTCCGCTCCATCCAGATACTTCAGTACTTCTATGAACTCTGCGCAAAGTGCGGTAGCAACTCCTGACATCAGCGCATCATCCAACTGATGCTCCCTTGTCATAAGAGATTTGATCACACCAAGTGCTTCTTTCATTTCGCCAAGAGTTTTTATCTTGACACCTGTTACTGCATAGTAACACGGCAGGCAGTAAGCAGTATGAGGAAATTCAACCGCCTTGTCTGCTCCGTGCTGTGCAATGGCTTCCTCTACAGCCTGAGCGGTCAGCCCATAAACTGCGTCATTTCCATTAAAAATTCTGTCGATTAACAATTTTGCACATCTCCATTTCGTATTTAGAATACTATGGTTTTATATATATAACGCATTATGCGTTTAAAACCAGGAGACGCTTAGTGGCTTCCGCATTGCCCATCCACGCCTCCGGGCAAAACCACCAGGCTTTACATCATCGGATCAAGTGCTAATGCCGGATGACCTTTTTCCGTAAGGAATCCAACCAGTGTTTCCGGATCTGTAGCAACTGTCTCATCACCGATCATATCAGTAAAGTTGTCAATACCGTAGAGTTCTTTTGCTGTCTTATTCAGACGTTCGGCAACAAACTCTTTCAGTTCTTTCGGCATCCATACGATACGTTCAATACCGCCTTCTGCCTTCATAAATTTCTTGGAGCTGATGAAATGCTTACCATGTCCCATGAAACCAGGTGTCTGAACACCACCACCTGTCATGGATGCCATTTCCGAGAATGTCATTCCAAGAGGTGTCATGCCGGCATACTCACGGTTGGCGATAACAACACCATTGGAGAATGGCTCGATACCGCAGAT
>CAVCYJ010000360.1:0-5470 GCA_963605995.1 Holdemanella biformis
TTTGCAGTCATGGTGGATGAATCCGGGGCAATCAATTATCATCCGTATGACGAGGCCTTTGATCTCATGGATGAGGTGTCGGAACTGAGAAAAAGCATTCCGTTAGAAGAAACAGGGCAGGGGATGCAGATGAATGTGTAAGGCGGTACTTATTTTAGAAATGAAATGGGTACCGTTATTTTTTTATCTGAAAGGAAGGGGATGAAGTGAAGCGCAGAAAAGGACATGAGATAGACTATGCAGGGAAAAAATATGTTTCACTGCATGAACTGTGCGATGACCTGGACCTGCCTTACTCTCCACTGGCACATAAATATTACAGGACGAAAGATATTGAACAGTCGGTAGAGAGGGCAAAAAAGGTAAAAGATGCACAGACCTACACCGTCTGGGGCAGGGAATATAAAAGCCTGACGGATATTGCAAAGGAGTATGGGACCAGTGCCGCCGTCATTTCAAAAAGACTGCAGGACGGAAAGACAGCCGAGGAAGCCATCGCAGAAATCATACAGAAGGAAACACTTTCTTTCTGCGGAAAGGAATTTCATGGACTGGCACAGATAGCGAACTTTTATGGAAAAGATTATTCGCTGGTCTGGGAGCGGCTCAAATATGGGATGAGCATGGAAGAAGCACTGTTTCTACCAATCAGGCAGATGAACAAGCCGCAGTATGAAATAACCTACCGCGGAAAAACCTATCAAAGCAAACGGGCATTCGCAAGGGAAAATAACATCGGGATTGTCTGCATTCGTGAGATGATGGAGAACCATGGGGTGGATTTTGAAACAGCCGCGGACATCCTGCTGGAGATAAAGGAAAAGGCAGGCATCCCGGCAGAGCAGATGATAACCAGATTCCCGATGTGCATGATCCGGGGAAAGGAATACCGCACCCTGATAGAACTGGCGGCGGAGCTTAAGATTTCGGCAACGGCGGTCAGTACCTACAAGAACAGAAACGGCTGTGGGGGAATTTTGGAAACACTCTGCCAGATGCAGAAAGAAGAGAGGGAAACCTATTTTCTGGATGGCAGGGCAGTCTCATATAAGGAGCTGATGCAGATGGGATATACTTCGGCATCATATCAGACGGTCCCGAAAAAGAAAATTCCATTGTACCCACAGCTGGCAGGGCATGATTTTGTTACAGGCTGTGTCGATGTCGCAAAAATTTATGAGGAGGTCAAGTCGGAAAGACTGGAACAGGAAAAAGGGATGTAGATGAACATGTAAGGCAGTACTTATTTTAGAAATGAAATGGGTGCTGTCTTTTTTTATGGAAAAAGGAAGGAGACAGATCGGATGTCAGGATTTTTTTGCAACAGTCCAAGACTGCAGTTATTAGAGCGGCAGATGCGCCAGCCACCCGGATATCGTCCCAGAGGGCAGGGGTGGATGTTTGACATGGAAGAGTGGAAAAGCAGGGGAAATTATTCAGAGATCGTGGACTGTGTCATCAGCCGGATGCAGATGGAACATTTAAAGAAAAGAATACAGGAGGTATTTGGAAACGCAGAAAAGGAACTGATTTTTTATGACAGCAGGCACAGAACTGATTTTTCTTCCCTGCTGCTTGGCAGACGGAAAAAGAACCTGTGCGGACTTCCGAATTATGCCGCCGCAGTATTTCTTCTGTCTGCAGATGAAAATCTGTGGGAGAAAGTTTCTAAGCAGGTGCTGGATACGGGGATTTATTTTGACCGCATCCGGCTTGGCAGCGTTACGCTGGAACAATATATCCTGTTCCATGCAGCAAGGGATGTGTATCTGGGGACAAAGCATATCCGGTTGTCGGAGCTGACCGACAGGGAATTGATACCGGATGAAATCTTAAGGCTTATTGTGAATGCATTTGTGATGGAAAGGTATGGAGTGGACATAGTAGAACAGGAGGTATGGAATGAAGATTAGAGCAAAAAATGGGGAACAGACGGTAGAAATGACTCTGCCGGTAACGGACATGGAGATGCAGTATTACATGAAATGTATCGGGATAGAAGATATTGTACCGGTATGCTGTATCAGTGCTATGCTGGATATACCGCTTTATTTTGAGTTCCTGAAAGGACAGACCGTCAACATGGACGAACTTAATTTCTTTGCCAGAAGGCTGGATGGAATGACGGAATACGAAAAAAGAGTGGTGGGTGTCTACAGCAGTGAGACAGGCATCCGGGAAATGAAACAACTGATTAACCTGACTTACAGCCTGCAGGGATTGTCACTGCTCACAGACTTGACGGACGGAAACCGTGTCGGGCTGAGGCTTTATCTGGACCGGCATCTTGCAATTTCAGAAGAAGAAAAGAGAAAAATAGATTTCAACGCGTATGCACAGAAGATTTTTTCAGAAGGAAAATGTAAGTTCCTGCCACATGGGATATTGGTAGATCAGGGATTCCACATGGAGGAGGTCTATAACGGAAGAACCTTTCCAGAATACATCGATAGACCGGATGAAACCGTGGCAGTTTTATATCTTGGAAATGAGGCAGGGGATGAGGAATACCTTTATCTGCCAACAGACATCAATGCCATGGATAAGGTAAAGAAAAGATTAAACATCGCAGCATTTGCCGAAGGCATCGTGAACGGGATAGAAAATATCCGGCTGCCGGAAAACATCCTTCCTTCCCCGGAAGATATATGTATATCTCTGCAGGGGGATGTCCAGAAACTGACTCTTTTTAATGAGATGTGCCAGACCGTCAGCCATTTTGATGAAGCAAAAATGGACCGGCTTGCAATGGCAGCCGGATTCGTGGGGACAAGTGAATTTACCGATATCACTTACATTGCAAAGCATCTGGATGAATTTGAAATACATCCGCAGATACATACGGATAAAGAGTATGGGGAATTTCTGGTTAAAGAAGCGGGGATGTTTGAAGTCGATGAACTTCTCCTGCCGTATATTGATTATGCCGGGGTTGCCCGTGATAAAAGACAGGCAACGATGGCAGACAGCGGATTTATTCCCGAAGGCTTTGTTGGTACGCAGCGGGCAATCCATGAGTATCATGAATATCAGGGAGAGTTTGCTGATCCGCTTGAAAAAAGCTGGATACCCAGTGAGACGTTCTGCCTTTACAGTTCACTGGCAGGGATGATGTATCAGGATGGAGTGGAGCAGGAAACGTTGTACCGGAGTGAACTGGCAGATTATGAGGAACAAATCCAGAAAGCCATCCTCAAAGAAAGGCATGTAGAAGAAGAACCGAGAGGACTCATGCATTATTTTGACGGGAACAGACAGGTGGCTGCAAAAGTGATCAGTGCATTCCCAAAAGTGCAGAACATCAGGGGAGAATTGTTCGGAGTTCTGGAATGCAGTATCTGCCAGCCGCTGACGGAAAATGAAATCTATGAACTGAAAAATTTCTGGGACGGGCAGATGAGTGACGGCTGGGGAGAAGGCTTTGAACAAAGACCAATCTATACGCAGGAGGGAGAACTGTATGTCAGTTTCTGGACACAGGAAAGACACTGGGGAGTCATGACGGAGAAGGAACTGGATAGAGTTTGGAATCATGGCATGACGCAGACTCTGTAAAAAAATAATATTCTGCTGGATATGTGCTGGTGTATGTAGTATTGTGTGTCCCAAAGAAACCAAGGAGGCAAAAAGATGAAATTGGATGATACAGTCATGGTGCAGTTTTTGGGGGAGCTTATCGAATCATACCGCCAGCAGATCATGGATCAGGAAGAGGCAAGGGAACTTTCAAAGAAGGAAAGAAAGTTCCTGGCAGACTTAAGAGAGGAACTGGAGCTGCCAAACCCGCAAGCGTACAGGATGGTGACAGAACTTTTTGGATGCATGTTAGACATCAGGCATTTGAAACCGTGTACGGGGAAGGATATGTGCATGAGGAGTATGGGATGGTGATGATGCCTGCAGTGGTCTGCGGAAGGGATTCCGGCATACGCACACTGGCACTTGTCACGCTTGATCTGGAGTCTTCCGGGGAACACTTCGGAACGATTTTCATGACGCCGGGCGGCTTACTGGAGCAGGGGAGCAGCTCTTTGAGTGAAAAACAGAAACAGGCACTGGCAGAGTATTATATCCCATATGACTACTGGTACACGCCGCTTGTGGAAAGGGATCATCATGTGGATTTTACACAGATGCCGGAAGAGGTGGCAGACATCCGCAGGATGGTGGACGAACTGCTGGTGGAAGGGGAGACTTTCCATATGAACGAACCAAAATAGGAGGAAAAAAATTTGAACAGCATCATAAGCTGGGTTGGCGGCAAGAAGGCACTGCGCGATCTGATCTATCTGCGCATGCCGAAAAACTATGACCGCTACATAGAAGTATTTGGCGGTGGCGGCTGGGTTTTATTCGGAAAACCGCCGGATAAATGCATGGAGGTTTACAATGATTTTAATTCAAATCTTGCAAACCTCTTTTATTGTGTCAAGGAAAGACCAATGGCACTGCTTCGGGAACTGTCCTTCCTGCCGCTCAACTCCAGAGATGAATTTACAACACTGCGGAAATTTCTGACCATGGAAGAATTTAAGAGTGAACATCTTGCAGAAGAATTAGAGATTGCAACGCACTTCTTAAAAGAACCGGAGGCGGCAGAAATCCGTGACATCCTCATGGAACGTGCCGCAGTAGGGGATGTGAAGAGGGCGGCGGCATTTTATAAGATCATCCGTTACAGCTATGGAAGCGGATGCACCTCTTATGGCTGCCAGCCTTTTGACATACGCAAAACCTTTACCATCATCTGGGAGGCAAACCGGAGGCTGAAGGATACCGTGATCGAGAATAAGGATTTTGAGGCACTCATCCGTCAATATGACAGACCGAATGCCTTTTTTTATTGCGATCCGCCGTATTTTGAAACCGAGGGACACTATGAGGTGGTGTTCCGTAAGGAAGATCATGTGAGGCTCAGGGATACCTTAAAAGGCATACAGGGAAAATTCATGGTTTCCTATAACGACTGTGCCTATATCCGTGAGCTGTATCAGGACTTCCAGATTGAAGCGGTGACAAGAATCAACAACCTTGCACAGAGGTATGACAACGGAAGTGAGTTCCCGGAAGTGCTGATCGCCAACTATGACATGGAGGAAAGGAAAAAAAGCATGCCGATGCAGATGAATCTGTTTGAACTGTACGGGGAACAGAAAACGGTCCGGTGGAAGGGAAAGGAGACAGAGGAAGAGCCACAGGACACATAAAAAAGGAAAGAAGGAGGAAAACATGCTTCAGTTAGTAGAAATGGAAGGAAAGATGACGGAAAACGGGTGTATTGAGATTCCCGCAGTGGTGTTAGAGCAGGCTGGTATCTGTACTGGTGATACCGTGAAACTTGTGTATATGGCAGAGGACGGGGAACTTAAGAACACGGCAAAGGAGTTCCTGCTTGCAAGGGCAGGACAGGATGTGGCAGAGGAACTGGCAAAGGAGGAAAACATTGCGTTCCAGATACCGGAAGAATTAT
>CAVCYJ010000361.1:0-4236 GCA_963605995.1 Holdemanella biformis
ACCCGGATGCCCCGGAACCGGAACAACTGGATGTCCCCACTTCCCGCCCGGTAAAGAAAAAAGGCAAAAAGGAACAGGATATGTCAGGTCTTCCCATAGAACGGGTCGACCATTACATGACAGAGGAAGAACTCACTGCAGAGTTTGGCAAAAACGGCTGGAAACAGCTTCCGGATGCCATATCCCGGAGATATCGTTTCGTTCCTGCAAAAGTGGAAGTAGAGGAACATCACATCGGTGTCTATGCTGACAAAAAGGATGGACACATGGTAAAGGCAAAACATCCCAGAGGGCTGCTCCATGGAAGTACCGTTTCCCCAACACTTGCGGCAGCCATTATAAACGGCAAATATGTCAATGCCATTCCGCTGTACCGCCTGGAACAGGAATTCAGGCGCTATGGATTAGCCATCACCAGACAGAACATGGCAAACTGGATGATCCGTCTCGGAGAGGAATACCTTTCTGTTCTCTATGACTATCTCCACCGGAAACTGTATGATTACCATGTCATCCAGGCAGATGAGACACCGGTGCTCGTAAACCATGACGGCCGTCCGGCAGGATCCAAAAGTTATATGTGGGTCTACCGTTCCGGATATATGTATCCGGACAAACAGATCGTCCTGTATGAGTACCAGCGGACCAGAAATGCTTCCCATCCCCGGGAATTCCTGAAGGACTTTTCCGGAATCTGTGTCACGGATGGCTATCAGGTCTACCACACTCTGGAAAAGGAGAAGGAAGACCTGACGATCGCCGGCTGCTGGGTGCACGGACGCAGGAAGTTCGAGGAGGTTCTTGCCACCATACCGGCCGAAGGTAAAAAGGAATCTGTTGCATATCTGGTTATGAAGCAGATCCAGGCAATCTACCGGGAAGAGGGGAAACTGAAAGATCTCCCTTCCGAGGAAAGACTTGCGCAGCGTCAGGTGGTCATCCGGCCACTGGTAGATGCTTTGTTTGCGTACCTGAAACAGAAAAAAGAACAGATCGTGGTAAAAGGGAAGCTGCAAGCAGCCTTTACCTACCTTCTGAATCAGGAAAAATATCTCCGGGTATTCCTGAATGATGGAGATGTTCCGATGGATAATAATGCTTCGGAACGAGCCATCCGTGGCTTCTGCATCGGAAAGAAGAACTGGGAAGTCATTGATACCATAAACGGAGCAAAGACATCCGCTGTGATCTACAGTATCGCAGAGACTGCAAAGGCCAACAACCTGAAGCCCTACGAATACTTTGAGCATTTGCTGACTGTGATTCCGGAACACATGGAAGACACAGACCGCAGCTTTTTGGAAGAACTGCTCCCCTGGTCACCAGCACTGCCGGAAAACATTCGAAAATAAAATTTACAGCAGGCCGCGAAAGCGGTTTAAGCTTGTCAAGGTACTTGCTATGGAGCGTTTACGTATAGCCTGCCTGAACCAGATATGTATAGACCGCCGGTGCATAATTCTGGCGAGTATGAGAATGGCTCAGTACCCCGACCAGAAGCAGGAGTAAAAACACCGGAACCAATACCAGCACCTTTCCCAGCGTAGTCAGGGAGTTCCAGAAGCGTATGAGCTTGTAGCGGGATTTTGTTCGTTTTCTTTTTTTGTTATTCATAGGCTTTTGTACTTTCTTATGTTTTTTACAAAATAGAAGGATTTAGCTTCGAGACTATTATGTAACTGTTATCAGATCAATCCTGCCTTCATCGGGGTGATATTTTAAGGCAATTGTAGTTCTGCGGATATGATGATTTACCGTAGGCAATTCAATGCAAACATTAAATAACAGATCCCCATACGGATTTTTTCTTAAATTATATATATAATTAGCGCATATCTTCTTATAGATTTCCTTGCAGAATCGCACTTTCTCATCAGGATCATAACCCAATGACTCCATAATTTTTCCCTTACCTTTCTCCTTATCTGTCAGATATTTATTCCATTTATCATCTGATATTGCAAAATTCAATTTCTCCCATGAGTCAAATTTAGGAAATAAGGCATTAAAAGAAAAACTAATATCCTCTTTATCCGGCACTTCGCATTCAATTTTATAAGCTAAAAATGCCCCATAGCTGTCTTCATTTATGCTGATGAGTTTGAAACCATTTTCCTCAAACGGGAGTCCACGCATATTCATATTTTCCTCATCTTTAAAATCAGACGGATGGGAAACTATGACCTGTTTTTTACTTTTTATGCACACAGGAACAAGGATCGTAGATATATACGTTTTAAACAAGGAATTATATGTCAAATCTGCAAAACCTGTAAACCACGGGCATGAATAAAGTCCCTCTACAATCTTTCTCCGCTGGCTTCCAGTCAGTCGTTTTATATAGATCAAATAATATTGGGAACTATGTATATAATCAGATTTATTGCATCTAAACAACACATCCTTCAGGTCAGATCTAAGCAATACCTGTGAATTATCACACTGTCTGTTTATAGAATCTATGTAATCTCCACTCAAAATGCTATACGTGCTTTCCTTATCCAAAAGCGGAAGCAGCTTTTCAAATACATAAACACCATAATCAGAACGCTGTATTTGATTTGAATCAAACACAAAACATGTCTCAAATTTATCTTTATCCTGGTTGGGAACCAACGCCCCCTTCAGAGAATCGTAGGGTATTCCTTTCATGCTTAATTGCGCCCTTAAGATCTCCATTCTGTATAGTTTCATAGAGTTCATGGTCATTAAGCTCAAAGTAACTTTTCATAACAGGATACATACAGAAATCCCTGGTATCAAATGTATAAATCATGACTTCCTCCCCTGCACGCAATTATCTCAAATACTGCCAGCCTTCCAATCCATTATTCTCTCCATAAACAGGGCCAACCTAAAGCCATTTGATAAAACAAATGCCGGAAACCCGCATAAATACAGGCTTTCGGCATTTTAATCCATTATTCAAACTCGACAATCACTAATCAATTTTGTTTAGAGATTATTTGTTGCCGTGTTTACTTTTCTTTTGAATCTTTGATTTATCCATATTATCCTGCCTATATGGGCTAATGTTATCAGTTTGTTATCGGTGTTGATAACACTCGCTCCGTAACTGTGGATAATAGCAATATGTTCCGATTCAGATTATAAGCGAGTTTGCTTAGGAAATCAACACCATATTACAAAATACAATAAAATAAATCTTGCAATAAATATTTTTCCACTATCCCAACAAACAGGAAGTTATAGCACGGACTTTATCCTTTCATTTTCACGACCACATTTCCAACATGGTCAACATCGCCCGCCGTGCGGATAGCTCGTTCCAATTCATTCAACGGAAACTCATGAGTGATGATCCGCTCCAATTCCCACTTACCGCTTGCCATGATTTTTTGCACATCCTGCACATCCTCCGGCATATAGCCACCAGAGCCGATGATGCTTTGCTGAGCATTGACCTTTCTGGCAAGATACCGCTTGCCTTGTCATTTAATAGAGCAATATATTCAAATATTTCTGTTTGTATTGCAAATCACATGGCTTCAAATTTGTGTCCTCCTTGTCGCTCCATCTACCATAGCATTTCTGTGGATATACCGACAATTATGTAACAGAGACACCTTTTCTTAGCTCATGGCATACTCCACAATCATCGGATCATCATAAGCACACCAAAGAGATTTATCCTCATCAATCGCTTTCAACTTTTCAATATCCTCGTCGTTCAGAGAAAAATCAAACAAGTCCAGATTCTCCTTCATACGATCTTTGCTGGTGGTCTTAGGGATGACAACAATTCCTCTCTGCACAGTGAAGCGCAGAGCTACCTGTGTCGGTGTTTTTCTGTACTTCGTCGCAATTTCCTTTACCACCGGATTGTCGATAATCTCCTTAATCCGATGCTGTGCCAGCGGCCCCCACGCCTCATGCTGAATATTGTATTTTCCCATCCATTTGTGAAGCTCATGCTGCTGCCAGAACAGATGTGTTTCCACCTGATTGACCGCCGGAACAACCTTGTTGAAAGTCGCAATATCCGCCATTCTCTCTGCGGAGAAATTGGAAATGCCAATGGCACGGATTTTTCCCTCTGCATACAAATCCTCCAACGCATGGTAGGCTCCATAGTAGTCCGACAGGCATTGATGGATCAAAACCAGATCAAGGTAGTCCACCTGCAATTTCCGCATGGATTCCAGAACAGAGGCTTTTGCCTTTTCATAGCTTTTATCATTCCTTTCGCTTCGCTCAAGGCACAAACAAGTCATG
>CAVCYJ010000362.1:0-4015 GCA_963605995.1 Holdemanella biformis
TTTCTCCTTTTATAAAGCTACAGTTTGCAGCCTATTCTTCGTACTCAACCGTCCTCTTCGCTGTCCCGATATTCCCTGCTTTATCCATGACACCATAGGTCACGATTGCTTCACCGTTGTCGAGTGAGAGAACCTGGCTGACGAAGATATCGTCTGTTACATCACCGTCATGGTCATCTTCGGCGGTGACTCCTTTTAATAATCCGTCGTATTTGTCACCTTCTTTGTAGGTGAGCTTTTCTTTTTTTATTTTGATCACCGGTGGTGTCGTGTCCTGATTCCTGTAGATGTATACGGAGATGCCTCCCAGGATCAGGCAGATCACAACCAGTATCAGTATTATTTTGTGTTTCCCGCGCATCCTTTAGTCCTCACCGTATCGTCCGTAATATTTTCCATAATATTTACCGTAAAATTTATTGTGTGCCTTGCTTTCTTTGTTCAGGACTGCGCCCAGGATCGGACATCCTGACTGCTTCAGCTGCTCCATTACCTCCTGTGCGAACTTCCGGTTGACTTCACCGGCTTCTATCAGCATAATGGCAGCATCGCTTTTCTCTGCCACGACAGCTCCGTCAACCACGCTTCCCAGTGCCGGGGTGTCTACCAGGACGTAATCAAAGTTCTCCCTTACGCTCTTGATCAGGGTATCGAAACGCCATCCGCCCAGAAGCTCTGTCGGGTTCGGCGGCATCGGTCCTGCGAAAATGACATACAGCTCCGAATCCTTCACCCTGCACAGGATCTCACCGATCTTCGCCTGGTCGGTCAGAAAATGTGACAGACCGCGGAGTTCTGTGTCTGTCTCGAAATATCTGATCAGCGAGGACTTTCTCATGTCTGCGTCAATGAGCAGTACCTTCTTTCCGTCATCCTCCAGGGAACGTGCGAGCATCAGGGATGTGGTGCTCTTGCCCTCTCCGGGGATACAGCTGGTAAATACCAGAACCTTCTTGTCTCTGTCTGAAAATTCTACGTTTGTCCGGAGAGTCTTGTACGCTTCTCTGGTCCTGTTATCTTCTCTGAGCTGTTTGATTTCTATTTCGTGCATAAGCATTCTCTCCTATCTTCCCGCTCTTCGTTTCCTGCGTTTCATTTTTCTGTTCTCATCCATATCCGGAATCTTTGCAAGAGTGTTCAGTCCCAGATAGTTCTCAATGTCCTCTGTCGTCCTGATCGTGGTGTCAAGTACGAAGATCAGCGTGAACAGTGCCGCCGCCAGCATCATCCCGGCAAGAGCTCCCAGCTCTGTGTTTTTCATTACATTCGGAGAAGAAGGATTTGTCGGAAGGCTTGCGCTGTCGATCATGTCTACAGAGTTCTCTCCCAGGATATTCTCAATCTGTACACTGGCACATTCTCTGACCGCATCCGCGATCTCCTGTGCCTGCTTCGGATTGGAATCCGTCACCCCGATCGTCAGGATACGGGAGTTCGTAGAGACTGACACCGATACCATATTCATCAGCTGTCCCGGTCCGATGTTCTGCAGATCCAGAAGTGCGATGGCCTGTTCCATCACGGTACGGCTCTTCACAATTTCTCCGTAATCGCTTGCCAGATAGCTGCCTGCCTGCAGATCACTGGAGCTGATCGTGTTTGATTCGTTATTCTTCGACATGATATATACCTTGGTAGTGGAAACATACTGCGGTGTGATAAACAGTCTGGTTCCGATAAATGCCAGCAATCCTGTGATGATCCCGCACAGGATAATGATATGTACCTTACTCCACAGTACCCCCGCCAGTTCCAGCAGGTCTATTGTCTCAGCTGTTCCCGGGGCTGTCTGATTTCTCACTCTTCTCTCTGTAAATTGGCTCATTCTTTCCTCTTCTTTCTCACTGATCCTGCTGTATTCTTATGGATGGTATTCAGGCTGTACACCTGTCCTGCTTATCCTTTTCGTTATTCCTGCCTGTCGGATGGAAGGTCGGCACGATCCGCTCTACCAGTTCCACAATGTGTTCGCTGTTTCCGTAGCTTGCTTCCGCGAGTTCTTCGAGCTGTCCGAGGAACTCTGCCGCATCAAACGGGATCGGTTTGCCGATATGGATCAGTTCATTCTCTGTTTTCATCAGGCCTTCTTCTGCCATCAGTTTCTCTTCATAAAGCTTCTCTCCGGGGCGCAGTCCGGTATAGACCACCGGAATGTCCGTGTCCGGTTCGAAGCCCGACAGTCTGATCAGGTTTCTCGCCAGTGTATCGATTCTGACCGGTTCTCCCATGTCCAGCACGAAGATCTCTCCGCCCCATGCATTGGTACCGGCCTGCAGGACCAGACTGACTGCTTCCGGGATGGTCATGAAATAGCGCACAATATCCGGATGGGTGACAGTAACCGGTCCGCCCTGTTCGATCTGTTTCTTGAACAGAGGGATCACGGAGCCGTTGCTCCCCAGTACGTTTCCGAAGCGGACTGCCACAAACTGTGTACCGCGGCGGTCTTTGTTCCGGATGGAACCGACTCTGAACATCCTGGAGTCTGCTGTGTCCTCCACTCCCGTGCAGTCTATGGGGTCTGCTGCTTTCAGACCTTCGAATTTCTCATCTGCATGCGCATGCAGGACCGGCAGGAGATCCATTCTTCCGGTCCTGCTGATAGTGTCCATGCTCTGGATGACCATCTCGCAGAGTCTCTTGCTCGCTCCCATGATGTTCGTGGGGTTGACTGCCTTGTCCGTACTGATGAGTACGAATCTGGAGGTACCGTATTTCATTGCCGCATATGCGGTCTTGTAGGTACCGATCACGTTGTTCTTGATTGCTTCGTTCGGGCTGTCCTCCATCAGCGGGACATGCTTGTGTGCCGCCGCATGGTATACGATATCCGGACGGTATTCCTCAAATACGCTGCTGATCCTGCGGCTGTCGCGCACGGAGCCGATCAGCACGGTGAGGTTCAGGGTGTCTTTGTATTTCCGTCTCAGCTCCTGTTCGATCTCATATGCGTTATTTTCATAAATATCGAAGATGATCAGCCGCTTCGGTTCATGTGCGGCGATCTGTCTGCACAGCTCGCTTCCGATGGAGCCGCCGCCTCCGGTGACGAGGATGGTCTTTCCCCTGATATAGCTGAATATCTCGTCCATGTTTACGCTGATCGTTTCCCTTCCCAGAAGGTCTTCGATCGCTACCGGTTTCATCTTACTGAAGGTGACATCGCCTTTTGCCACCTGATAGAGTCCGGGGAGTCGTTTCAGTTCACAGCTGGTTTCTTTGCATATGTTCAGGATCTCTCTTCTGTCCTTCACCGTGGCTGAAGGGATGGAGAAGAGGATCCTGTCAATCCTGTACTTCTTTGCTGATACGAGGATTTCGTTTCGTCCTCCCACGATCGGAACACCTTCGATCAGGCGGTTCCATTTGTTCGGGTTATCGTCGATCACGCAGCAGGGGATGCTGTTGAGCTTGTCGGAGTTTTTCAGTTCCTTCAGTATGGCCTGTCCTGCTGCCCCTGCACCGATCACCATTACCCGGTGATGGGCTTCGCTGTTTTTCTCCCGCCATGATCGCGTCAGGTTGATATAGCGGTAACCGAAACGGACTACTACGGTCATTCCGAGCTGGATGACTGCCCCGAATATGTAATAGGAAAATGGCATTCGTTCAAAAAATATGGTGATCCCGAAGATGTGGCACAGGATTATGATCGCTGATGCTGCCATGATCCTGTTCAGCTCGCTGAAGCTTGCGAAACGCCAGAGACTGTTATACAGGCGGAATGCCTGATACACTCCCAGGGTTATGATGATGTGAATCGGTATGAATTTCATATATGCAGTGAGATATTCCTGTGGAATACTCTGAAAATGCAGGTCAAACCGGAGCATCAGTCCCAGAAAGTATGACATGCCTGCAACGATGATATCGTAGATGACCAGGTAAACCGCAATCAGTTCCCAGTGCCTTATGTTTATTGTTTTGTTTGTATTTTTCTTTTTCATGGTATTTCTCTGTTCCTCTTTCCACTGTATTTCGAGTTTCCCTGGCACTATGTACTATTCCGTGTATA
>CAVCYJ010000363.1:0-3971 GCA_963605995.1 Holdemanella biformis
TTCCATATGTCCAATAACACTACCGATTTCGCAAAACTTCTCAATAGTGTTAAAGCTAAATATAAATGTCCAATAGTTGCTTAGTAACTTTGTCCCTTTTAAAGGAATCTTTTTATGTTCTTATATTTGAGTTAATGATTTTCTTTGTTATAGTTTGGAATATACTTTAGAAGAAAAGGAGGTAAAGGGTTGCCTGAATAGTCTTAGCATGCTGTTATAGGCAACACCTAAACCCACACATGAAAATCTTAAAAAAATATCATTTGAATTTCAATAATCAAACCCATGTTTTTCAATAACGGCCGATGAAATGTTTCTGGAAACGCATGGGCTGAAGCCATATGACCATGTAAAGCGCAAAATGCGCATCGGCGAATTCATCCCCAATGAGCTTGAAGAGCAGGCAGAGCAGCTTGAAGGCCGTGATTATGTATATATCTATATACCGCGTGCGTACGATAGTAACGGAATGATTCACAGGCTCCTTCCATCATTTCTGCTACCCTATAAGCATTACCCAGCCGAAGAGGTTGCATCAGCCGTATGCAATGAGTGCGGGCAGTGCACGTCGGCATCAGATAGCACAATCAGCAGATGGAAGTCGTGGTGGAAATCCAACTGGATGGAATTCAAAAGCAAAGCACTTGAAATGGAACGGAGGGAATGGAAAGAGAGCAGTCTCCGCGAGGCATCAGAAGCGACGCTGGCCCATATGCTTCAGAAGCTACTGCCACCGTTTTGGCTTGGAACGTTGATGTCAGAATTCACATCCGAAGGATTATATGCGATCAGCCACCGAGTTCGGTGCCCTGTCCCTCTCTGAGCAGTTTAGACTTCTTCCATGATGGAGAAAGAAGTCAGATGGACGAAAAAGAAAAGCAGGAAGAGGCAAAAAGAAGGATGGCTATAATAGCACCGCTTCTTGATCCTTACCTGAGCAGAGCTGAAAAGACAGAAAAGAAGAAGAGAATAGCTAAGGAAAACAATCTTAGCATCAAGACTGTGCAGCGGTATTGCACCGCATACGCAAGCGGAGGCTATAATGCGCTTCTACCAGTAGAGCAGCAGCGTCCAGAGCGGAGGGCAATACCGATGAATGTCCTAAGCGAGGCGATAGCGCTCAGAAAGGAGCTGAACAGTCGCAGTGTAAGAACAATCATAGAGGTGCTTGAAAGCGAAGGGATAGCAGAGAAAGGCACGATAAAGCGAGCAACGCTTCAGAAGAATCTCCAGGAGGCAGGATGGGGAAGCAGCCAGATAGCCAACAGGACCTTTGCATCTGACATCTCAGCGCTCCGCTTTCAGAAGCGACATCGCATGCAGCTTGTCCAAGCTGACATAAAGTACGGGCCGGTGCTGACAATAAGCGGGCGTAAAATCAGGACGTATCTTGTAGCATGGATAGATGATTTCTCGCGTTATATTCTCGGAGGCACGCTCTATTCCAGCCAGACAGCATTCGATGTGCATAAGAGCTTCAGAAAGATGGTTGAGACCTACGGAAAGCCTGTTACACTATTATGTGATAATGGATCCCAGTATATTGCGAAGATCCTTAAAGACACCTGTCTCAGGCTCGGAATCGAGCTTAAACATGCGCTCCCCTTTGCTGCAAATGTAAAAGGAAAAATAGAAAGATATAACAAAGATGTCTCCAAATTCGTAGCAGAAGCTCAGTTAGAGGACATCGTTACTATAGAAAAGCTTAATGCATATTACGAAGCATGGCAAGAGATAACGCACCAGAATTACAATCACACAGCATTGGATGGAGGGACCAAAAGCCCTAAGGAGTTCTTCGAGGGAGATAGCGTGAATACGCCGCTCAGATATGCAAGCAAAGAGGAGCTTGACGAGGCATTTCTGATAGCTGCCAGGCGCAAGGTGCATAAGGATGGCACATTCTCTCTTTATGGCAGTTTCTATGAAGTCGAGGACTATAATCTCAGAGGCTATAACATTGATGTCTATTATGACTATACACTCTCTAAAGTCGTAAGGGTCTCATGTCCGGGATTTCCTGATAGCAGTGCCCGTCTGCATATTGTCGGAGAGAATATTGATTATTGTCTCAAGAAGAAGATTAGAGAAGAAATGGCAGGAAAGGACAGAGATGATGACATGCCATCCGATCATGGCTCCAGAGTTCTGAGATCATACAGAAAGATATATGAGGAACTGCATCCTGGCACGAAGCTGTTCGACTGTGATGGCAGAGGCAGCAGGGACTCGCCTGATGAGAAGAAGGATACAAGCCTGATCAACTTCACTGCACTAAAGAATAAGGAGGAAGAATGATGAATAATGCAGTACAGGATAATTTCGGACTGAAGACTATGCCGTTTTCAAAGGATATCGCCATAAAGAGCCTCTTCAGAAGCGAGAACTGGCAGAACGCCTATGACAAGCTGCAATACGCAGTTGAGAACAGGCTGTTCACGGTTCTTACATCTGCTCCTGGATGCGGGAAGAGCACGATGCTGAGAGCGCTGAGAGAGAATCTTGATGCGAAGAAATGGGAGTTCATATACATAAGCGAGTCGAATCTCTCACCGCGCTGGCTTTACAACCTTATTCTGAGGCACTTCGGCGCAAAGGAATATTATTACAGAGGAGACTGCAAGAAGGCGGTGCATGAGCAGTTTGCAATCACAAAGAATCTCAAGAACAAGAGCATCATTGTCTGTGTGGATGAGTCTCATCTGCTGGATCTTGATACTCTTCAGGAGCTGAGGTTCTTCCTCAACAGCGATATTGATTCCACTTCCCTGGTCTCTCTCATCCTCTCAGGGCAGAGCGAGCTGAGAAGCACTCTGAGAAGAGAGATATGCGAGGCGATAAGGCAGCGCATCTCATTTCCTGTTGTCATAGAGCCGCTGAACCGTGATCTCATGGCAAGATACATCACTGCTCATCTCAGGGCAGCAGGTGCTGAGAATGCAGATATATTCTCGGATGAGGCGATAGATATGATACAGACGGAGTCCGGAGGTGCCATGAGGATAGCAAACCAGATATGCTCGCTCTCGCTTATGGCTGCCGCAAGCAACAGCCTCAAGGAAGTAGATGCATCAATAGTTGCTAATGTAATAAAGACAGAGATGATTTAGGAGAAAGAGATGAATAAGAAAGAGAAAAAAGAAGTGAATGGCCTCAGAAAGGATGTGGCCAATAAGATTGATGAGCTCTGCAAAAGCTACAGGATTAAGGTTGCAGAGATCATCGAGAAAGAAGAAGAGAAAGCCGAGAGGCTTGAAGACTACTTCTGCAGCTCGTCTCAGATTGATGAGATCCAGGAGTGCATTGAGATTCTAGAAGACAATCTCGCCATCTTTGAAGAGGCTGTCGATATGATCAAAGGAGTCGAGGATGTCTGATGGGCAGCTTTATCTATTCGACTTTTCATATATCGAAGAGAATAGCAATCATGACAGCAATGCATGCTCATCTGCTGCAGAAGAGCTGCTTATGCTTGTGATAAAGAGAATGGGACGCTACATCAGTGCCTGCGATCGCAAAAGGATCATCCTTAGCTCATTATATACTCTTCATAGGAATACGGATGAGATGATATTCAGAAACGTTCTGAATGATCACATAAAGGATCTTGATCTCAGAAGCTATGACTGGGATGACTACTACGCTGCAAGAAAGAGCTCTCGCAGAAGAAAATGATAATGTGAAACATTTATTGCTGGGGACCGGGAAACCGGTCCTTCTTCTTTGCTTCAGTATGAATAGAGGACATGATTAGATAGCAGGAACATTAGAATGTGGAGAACACCAGAACAAAGAAGACCTTAAAAAGATGAAAAAGGTACAGGAATGATGCTGTTTGATGCTAGAAAGGGACAAAATTAGCTAGCAGTTTTGGGACAAATGTAGTGAGCTTTGACAGACAGGATAGTTGGCTGGATGAGTAGATGCATCTCAAAGAAAGACATTGCAGAGTATATGCGCATAGACTGGGC
>CAVCYJ010000364.1:0-3931 GCA_963605995.1 Holdemanella biformis
ATGAGTCTGCTCAGAATTATAAGAAATATGCCATTAAGCGCAGAGATTCCAAGTACATCGCATCCACGCTTAAGGAAGGCAGACCAATGCTTGAGGTGGCACAGACGATCCTCGATGCAGATGAGTTTATGCTGAACTGCCCGTCTGGGACTGTTGACCTTCGTAAGGGTGCAGACTCTATGGCAGAGCATAACCCGGAGAACTTTATCACGAAACAGACAGCGGTCGATCCCGGCAGTGAGGGTGCAGACCTTTGGAAGGATGCCTTGGATACCTTTTTCCAGAAGGACACGGATCTCATCGAGTATGTGCAGAAGATTGTGGGTTTGTCTGCTATCGGCAAGGTGTATGTGGAGGCACTCATCATTGCATACGGTGAAGGACGAAACGGAAAAAGTACATTTTGGAATGTGATATCCCGTGTGCTTGGATCATACAGCGGAAATATCTCAGCAGATATGCTGACGGTCGGATGCCGCAGAAATGTTAAGCCGGAACTTGCTGAGGCAAAAGGCAAGAGACTGCTTATTGCAGCAGAGCTTGAGGAAGGCATGCGCCTTAATACATCCAATGTGAAGCAGCTCTGCTCTACAGACGAGATTTATGCTGAGAAGAAGTATAAGGATCCATTCTCCTATATCCCCACGCACACTCTCGTGCTTTATACCAATCACCTGCCAAAGGTCGGTGCTATCGATAAAGGTACGTGGAGAAGACTGATCGTTATCCCATTTGGGGCAAAGATTGAGGGCAATGCCGACATCAAGAACTACGCAGATTACCTGTTTGAGAATGCCGGAGGTGCAATCTTATCCTGGGTGATTGAGGGCTCGAAAAAGGTCATCGCAGACGGATTCCACATCGATGCTCCATCCAAAGTAAAGGCTGCCATTGATGCTTATAAGGAAAACAATGACTGGATGACTGCCTTTTTGCAGGAACGATGTGAATTGGATGATGCAGCCGTGTCTAAGTCGAGCGAAATCTATAACGAGTACCGTTCGTTCTGCAACCAGGTGGGTGAATATGTTCGTAATTCAGCAGATTTCTATTCTGTCATAGACCTCTTTGGGTTTGAACGTTTCAGAAATAAAAAGGGACGTTATATCAAGGGCTTAAGGCTGAAATCTGAGTTCGAACAGGAGTAAATGCAGTAAGGGTGACAGGACATGACATCTTATTACTTAACTTTTTATAGAGAGTAAAAAAATAATCTATATATAAAAGTATAGTAAAGACCTGTCGTGTCCTGTCACCCGATGAATGGAGGTGCGATAAATGCTTGAAAAAGAAATCGAACAGGCACTTGGCCGTGCCGTGAAAAATATCGGTGGATGGTGTCTGAAACTTAGCTGTCCTGGCATGGATGGTGTGCCGGACAGACTGGTTCTTCTCCCTGAAGGAAAGTGTGCTTTTGTGGAATTAAAGGCACCTGGGAAAAAACCAAGACCGCTGCAGATTAAGCGGATGCGACAGCTTTCCTCTCTGGGATTTTCCTGCTTTGTCATTGACGGGAAGGAACAGATCGGAGGTGTGATTGATGCAATACAGACCTCATGAATACCAGACCTATGCAACAAACTTTATCCTGGAGCATCCGATTGCAGCAGTTCTGCTCGAAATGGGACTGGGCAAGAGCGTGATAACATTGACAGCCATATATGAGCTGATGCTGAACCGCTTTGAAGTAAATAAGGTTCTCGTGATTGCTCCCCTAAGAGTTGCAAGAGATACATGGCCTTCCGAGATTGAGAAGTGGGAACATCTAAAAGGACTCACATATTCCGTAGTGATCGGAACGGAGGCAGAAAGGCTTCGTGCATTAAGGACTCCCGCACACGTGTATCTGATCAACCGTGAAAATATAGACTGGCTTATCACGAAGAGTGGTATCCCATTGATGATATTTCCTTTACCACGCAGACAGCCAGTGCAGGAACTACAGCAACTTTGCCATCATATACGGTAACTGAGACTACAAAGGCATCTGATATCCAGACTGCCCATAATCCATACGAGAACAGCTCGAATCTTCTATGGCATTATACGCATTGCTTTTCTGTGAACGAACTGAATCCCAAGAGATTTACGATCGGCATGGTAACGGTCGAGGATTCCAATGACAGCATTTACAGATGGAAAGATCGTAGGAAAATATATTGCAGCGAGAAGTATCTATGCCGATTCCTTTATTGCAGGAGAACTCCAGACTGCCTGGAATGGTATTACAGATTACATTCAGCTAAAAAATGGAGAATTACAGGTATACAACACCTCAAGCAAGCTGGTCTCCAAGTTCAACTATAACGGAGAGCATTTTTATCGGGACAGCGTGTATGTCGGCAAGATCGGTACAAACCAGTGGAGTGGAAACACTTCTCATAAAGGTCTGGTCTTTGACCTGGAATACACCGGAAAATATATGGCCTGGTGTTATCAGGAGAGCAGTTCTGCATCATCTTACACAACGATGCTTTGTTTTTCTCAGGCAAACAGCATTTATACAAAGAAAGGCTTACATCTTGGCTGCGATCTCTATGCGGAAAATTACACGCTTCATAATGTGAAACTGGATGGCGTGTCTTCTGGTGGATATACCGCCTACACCGGAACTATTCCGATCATTATGAGCATCACAGATAAAGGCAGTGGCTCTATCAGCTGGACTTACAGCAAGCTGCAGGTGAAAAACGGCATTATTGTAGGCTACTGGAATTAAGGAGGACGTTATGGAAGAAGAACTTATTTTACAGATATCACAGGGGGAGGAGGACGATGCAGGCCAGACGGAATCTGCAGAAGCTACTGCGGATGTTGTTTCCGGCTCTCCCTTAGAAGAAAAGGTGGAGGAGATCCTCACGAAACTAACATCGATGGAAACTGCCATCACAAAAATGACTGGACTATTTGGAGGTGTGTTCAATGGAAAATCAGATGAATAAAGAAAATGCTCAGCCTATGCCGCTTGGCATAATCTTAGATGAAGCAAGAGAAGCTATGACCGTATCTGTTGTAGCTCTTCAAAAGAAGTATGGACTTCCGGCATCACTGCTCGATGTAATCCTAACAGGAGTGCTTGCAGAGGTGCGGGAACTGAAATGCAACGAGTACAGACAGATAAAGGAGGCACGGGAAAATGGCGAATGTGACAACGTATCTGAATAAGATTAAATCTGCGATCTACGGCAAGGATGTGCGTCAAAGTATCTATGATGCAATCTCTGCCATCAACACGCAGGTGGAAACCTATAGCTCCGCAGAAAGCTCTCGTGTCAGTGCAGAGAAAACGAGAGTCTCCAATGAGAACAGCCGTAAAGCTGCGGAAACAAACAGATCAAATACCTTCTCTGATCTGGAGGAAGAAGCTGCAGCTCTGATGGATGAGATGCAAGCCCTTATTGATGAAGGCATGACCTTTTCAAAAATTTATCCTGTGGGCAGCATTTATCTGTCTGTCAGCTCTACGAATCCATCATCTTTGTTTGGCGGCACATGGGTAGCCTGGGGTTCCGGCCGAGTGCCAGTCGGCATCAATGCCTCCGATACAGATTTTTCTACTGTGGAAAAGACTGGCGGTAATAAAAATCTTCAGAGCCATACCCATACCTTTACCGGAACAGCAGTAACTGTAACAGGCGGTGCGCACAGTCATACCCTTCCGTATCCTGCAATGGCTGCTCCGGACAATGATTCTGAAGGACAGTCCTATAATGCGAAGTTTGGCTGGTATGATCCGCAAAGTGAGGAAATCACGGAAACAGACAGTGCCACCCACAGCCATACCTTTACGGCAAAGGGCACAATCAGCTCTGCTGGCTCCGGCAATACTCAAAACCTGCAGCCTTACATCACCTGCTATATGTGGAAACGTACCGCATGTGGGATTGCATCAGCTATGCTGGAAAAAGGACAGAAAACAGTACTGATAACA
>CAVCYJ010000365.1:0-3780 GCA_963605995.1 Holdemanella biformis
CTCCTGTATGTGCAGATACAGGAACGAAGATCGTGCTTCCGCCCCAGTCTTCCGGGATCAGTTCATACTCGGAAAGTTCCTGTTTTACACGTTCGATATTCGCACTTGGCTTATCAATCTTGTTGATCGCGACGATGATCTCAACCCCTGCTGCTTTTGCATGGCTGATTGCCTCTACTGTCTGCGGCATAACACCATCATCTGCCGCTACGACCAGAACTGCGATATCTGTGGAGTTCGCACCACGCATACGCATAGCTGTAAATGCTTCATGTCCCGGTGTATCCAGGAAAGTGATCTTCTGACCGTCGATTTCTACTACAGAAGCACCGATATGCTGAGTGATACCGCCGGCCTCTCCACGTGTTACATTTGTCTTACGGATTGCATCCAGAAGAGAAGTTTTACCATGATCGACATGACCCATAACACAGACTACCGGTGGTCTCGGAACCATATCCTTCTCATCTTCCTCTTCTTCTTTGAGAAGTTCTCCGATGACATCTACTTTTTCTTCCAGTTCTGCAATGATATCATATCCCAGGGCAATTTCCTGTGCCTTCTCGAAATCAATCTCATGGTTGACAGTAACCATCATGCCTTCCATGAAAAGTTTCTTCACGATCACTGCCGGCTGCATCTTCATTGCTTCTGCCAGTTCACGGATTGTCATCTTCTCCGGCAATGTGATTTCCCTGATCTCCGGTTTCTTTTCTTCCTGTTTTGGCTGCGGAGCCGGTTTCTGTAACGCTTTTGGGATTCTGGAATTCTTGTTGAATCCACCCTGATTCGGTCTGCGTCCGCTGTTCTGATTCTTATCGAAATCCTTTTTCTTTTTGCTTTCCCTGTCTCTCTCTCTCTTACTGTCCTTGGAAGTTTTTGTCAGTTCCGGGGTAAATACCATCTCATCATTCTTTCTGGTATTCTGACGCTGTCCCTGACGGTTCTGTCCGCCGAAACGGCCCTCACTTCTGTTTCCATCCTGACGGCCATTTCCCTGTGGTCTTCCACCCTGACGGCTGTCTCCGGTTCTTCCCTGACCGAAACGTCCGCCCTGACGGTTTCCCTCGCCCTGGCTTCTTCCTTCGCCCTGGAATCTTCCCTGGCGGTTTCCTTCACCCTGACTTCTTCCCTGACCGAAACGTCCGCCCTGACGGGTTCCTTCGCCCTGGCCTCTTCCTTCGCCCTGGAATCTTCCCTGGCGGTTTCCTTCACCCTGACTTCTTCCCTGACCGAAACGTCCGCCCTGACGGGTTCCTTCGCCCTGGCCTCTTCCTTCGCCCTGGAATCTTCCCTGGCGGTTTCCTTCACCCTGACTTCTTCCCTGACCGAAACGTCCGCCCTGACGGGTTCCTTCGCCCTGGCCTCTTCCTTCGCCCTGGAATCTTCCCTGGCGGTTTCCTTCACCCTGACTTCTTCCCTGACCGAAACGTCCGCCCTGACGGGTTCCTTCGCCCTGGCCTCTTCCTTCGCCCTGGAATCTTCCCTGACGGTTTCCCTCGCCCTGATTTCTTCTGTTGCCTGCTGTGGTGCGGTCTCCGTTATTTCTTCTCGGTCTGTCACCATCTGTTCTTGAATTATCAGAAGTTCTTCCTTCTGAATTTCTCGGTGCACCTGTTCTCTCACCTTCGGCTCTTACAGGTTTCTTTCTTGTTTTTCCTCCGTCACTTGCATTCTGTGCATGGTAAACACGGATAATATTTTTTTTCTTTTTAGGTGTCTCAGTTTTATCTCCTTCTGATTTTGCTGTTACAACCTTTTCTTCTGTCTTGGGAGTATCCAATTTCGCAATATGCTCCTTTCCCCTTTTATTTTTTGCAAATCTATCCTTCACTATGGAAACCAGCGGCTCATCCACCATACTCATATGGCTTCGGACTTCCACACCTCTGGATTTCAGAAACTCAATTACTTCTCTGTTCTGTCGTCCAAGCTCTCCGGCCAGCTCATGTATCCTTAATTTAGCCAATCGCTATACCTCCTTCATGATTGCTTTCGCAAAGTTCTCATCCTGGACAGCCAGACAGGCACGGTACTCCTTTCCCATTGCTCTGCCAAGACTCTCTTTATCTGAGAGGAAGCAGATCGGAACTTCATAAAAGCTGCACATGTTCCGAAACTTCTTCTTCGTATTCCCGGAGGCATCCTCAGCTACGATCACCAGCAGTCCTTTTCCTGTCTTGACAGATTTCTCTGTGGAAAATTCTCCGCTTACAGTCTTCCCTGCTTTGGTAGCCAGCCCAATCAGCGACAGTACTTTGTTATTTTTCAATATCTTCCAGCTCCTTTTTGAGTCGTTCATATACTTCGTCCGGAACTGCTGTTTTCAGAGAACGTTCAAGTCCGTGATTTCTGATCGCTTTTTCCAGACATTCTCTGGAAAAACACAGATACGCGCCTCTGCCATTTTTCTTTCCGGTAGTATCAAGCACGATTTCATCTTCCGTTGTCTTAAGGACTCTGATCATTTCTTTCTTGCTTTTCATTTCCCTGCAGCCGGTACACTGGCGCATGGGAATCTTACTCTTCGTCTTCATTCTCTCCTGCTTCCTGAACCTCTTCCGGTTCTTCTTCTACAGGAATCTCTTCTGCTGTATCTTCTGTTTCAGCATCTTCTGTTTCAACATCATCTGCAATTTCTTCGGAAACTGTCTCTCCTGTTTCCTCCTCATCATAATCATAGAAGTCGCCAGACTCTTTTGCCTGAGTCTCACTCTTGATATCGATTTTAAATCCGGTCAGTCTCGCTGCAAGACGCGCATTCTGTCCTTCCTTACCGATTGCAAGAGAAAGCTGATAATCCGGAACAACCACCAGGGCTGTCTTTTCATCAGGATCTGCCATAACTGCAATAACCTTTGCAGGGCTTAAGGCATTTTCGATCAGAATCGCCGGATTCTCATCCCAGTTGATAATATCGATCTTCTCGCCTCGAAGCTCTTCCACAACTGCATTGACACGGGCACCGTTCATACCTACACAGGCACCTACTGCATCTACATCCGGATCATTGCTCCATACGGCAATCTTTGTACGGGAACCCGCTTCACGGGCAATGCTTTTGATTTCAACAGTTCCATCCCTTACCTCCGCTACTTCGGATTCAAAAAGACGTTTTACAAGTCCCGGATGAGTTCTGGATACCAGAATACGCGGTCCCTTCGGCGTATCTTTAACCTCAATGATATATACCTTGATTCTCTCAGTAGGCACGAAAGTCTCACCCTTCACCTGCTCGTTTTCGCTTAATACCGCATCTGCTTTTCCAAGGTTGATGCTTACATTTTTGCCCATTACACGCTGTACGATACCGGTTACTACTTCTTTTTCTTTTCCGTAGTACTCATCAAACAGTACCTTTCGCTCTTCCTCACGGATTTTCTGCAGAATGACATTTTTTGCATTCTGTGTTGCGATACGTCCGAATTCTTTTGACTGGATCGGTACCTGTACCATACCTCCGATTTCAGCTCTTGATGTGATCTTTAATGCATCTGCAAGAGAAATCTCCATTGCAGGATCCTCTACATACTCTACAATGCTTCTGTCAGCATACACTGCAAAATCACATGTTTCCGCATCAATGGTCACATGCACATTGTCAGCTTTTCCAAAATGGTTCTTGCAAGCCTGGATCAGCGACTGCTCAATTGCCTCAAGCAGCGTATCTTTGCTGATATTCTTTTCCTTTTCAAGGATATCCAGCGCCTCCATTAACTCTCTGTTCATTTTTTTCTTATCCTCCCGAATTTATCAACTAAAACTCTATTGCGAGGCGTA
>CAVCYJ010000366.1:0-3671 GCA_963605995.1 Holdemanella biformis
AAATACCCTGCGATCGTAGTCGTCCCAATATCAAACGCCGCCAGACACCTCCGTCCGGCCACCTTTCTCAACTCCAGGATCCGCCTTCTGCTGTAAATCACATACCACTCATCCGCCTCCCGGCGCATCCCATACAATTCCCCCGCCAGCTTCAGATCCACTTCCATCTGCTCCGGCTTAATCTCAGCATCCGTCTCTGCTATCGCATCCAGCAGCCTCTGCCAGTCCGACCTATTCTCCCCGGCCTTCGCCTTCTCCAGCACAACCCGGGTCATCCGCAGCCCCGGTGCAAACACAACCTCCCTGTTAAACCCATCCGTCAGAATCCTCTCATCACCAGCCCTCTCAAGCGTCTCCACCCAAAGCACATCCCCGCCTCCCGCAGAGTCACCCACCCTGACCTGACAGGCTCTAACCACTTCACCATCAATCCTCACCAGACACTTTCCACACTTCCCCAGACCGCCGCAAGGCGCATCCGGTCTGAGTCCCGCCTTAATCTCCGCTTCCAACACTGATGTTCCGTCCTCCACCTCTATCTCAACACCCTCACGCACAAACTTCACCCAACCCATAAAAAAACCTCCCATACTCAGCCAAAGCAAACATTCTCAATCCACCCTAACTCCTCCACAATCTATCACTTCACACTCTTTGCACTCTTTGCACCGCCAGCCACCAGCTCAGAAAAATATTTTATTTCATGTGCATTTGCAGGAGCCTTAGATATTCTTAGTTCTCAGAAATCTGCGTTATGAGAGAATCAGGTCACTGTCTGAGCGCAGCGAGTTTGACCTGATTCTCTCATGCTTTTAGCAGATTTATGAGGGCTTAGAATATCTTAGGCTCCGAAACCGCACATGAAATAAAATATTTTTCTGAGCGTCCCCTAGCGTCCTTTAGCCTCCTTTAGCGATCCCCTTGATATCCATTATACCACGAAAGGACCACTCCCCAGAGCAGTCCCTCCCATAATTTTTTTGCACGTTATACTAGTACAACTCTGCCAGCTCAGGCTGCCGCCAGCTTCTTAGCCAAAGAAGCCGCACTGGCCGCATCATCAGAATATCCGTCAGCTCCAATCTCCTCAGCAAACGCCTCAGTAATCGGCGCACCGCCAACCATAACCTTAATATTACCTCTGAAATCCGCCGCATTCAGTGCCTCAACAGTTTCCTTCAAAGCCGGCATAGTAGTTGTCAGCAACGCAGAAAGCGCAATGATCTTAACATCCGGATTCTCCTTATAACACTCAATGATCTTAGATGCCGGAACATCAACTCCAAGGTCGATCACCTCAAAACCGGCACTCTCAATCATCATCGCAACCAGATTCTTGCCAATATCATGAAGGTCACCGGAAACAGTCGCAATAATAACCTTACCCAATGCACCTGTAGAACCAGTTGCCAGATGAGGTTTCAGAACATCAACACCCTTCTTCATAGCACGGGCAGCAACCAGCATCTCCGGAACAAAAATCTCACCGTTTTTAAATTTCTCACCAACTACGGACATCGCGCTGATCATACCATCATTCAGGATCGCAACCGGATCATCACCCTCATCAATAGCTTCCTGCACAGCCGGTCCTACTAACTTCGCTTTTCCCTTTTCTACTAATTCCGCAACTTCATTTATCTTAGACATAATCAAAACCTCCCTGATAATTTCCAAATCTTCAGCTTCAGATCCTATATTTCTATATTTCTGCATTTCTGCTTATTTCTTCTTTACCGTCCCGATCAGACCATCCCTGTAAGCTCCGATATATTCCATACAATAATCATCCAGACCAAGCAATGCCTCTGTTGCATAAACAAGTCCCAGCATATCCTTATTGGTCGGATCCATAATTCCGCTGTCCAGTCCGGCATTCATTGCCAGCACCAGGAAACCATAATTGATCAGCTTACGCACCGGCAGGTTAAAGGAAATATTACTGATCGCTGCTGTGATATGAATAGACGGATACTGCTCACGTACACTTGTGATTGTTTCAATATTCGTGGCAATGCCATCCTCCGAAGTACAGAGCATCTCAACCAGCGGATCAATATGGATTCTGTTCGGAGCAATTCCATACTCCTTTGCCTTCGCCATAATCTTGTCAAAAACCTTCAGACGGTCCGCCGAACATTTCGGAATCCCCGTATCATCACTCAGCAGCGCGATCACCTGCCAGCCTTCATTTCCCGGCTCTGCCATGATCGGGAAGATCGTATCGATCTTATGTCCCTCACCTGATACCGAATTAAAAATTCCAGGCTTCCTGCAGAATTTATATGCCTGTGCCAGAACCTCCGGGCTCGGACTGTCAATAGAAATCGGAAGATCTGTAGCCTCCTGGATACAGTCGATCATCCACTTCAGAGTTTCCACTTCTTCTGCTTCCGGAACAGAAGCACAGCAGTCAATATAAGTAGCTCCGCTGTCTGCCTGAAGCTTCGCTCTTGCCTTAATAAACTCAGAATCTCTTTTCGCGATCGCTTCTGCCACGACCGGAATAGAACCATTAATTTTTTCCCCAATAATAATCATTTCCCAACACCTCCATAGCATCTTTTCCACCGCCTGTATGTCAGACGGACAAAATCATCCGTTTCATCGTCAGTGCTTCAATCTTCCGTCCCCGCACTGACCAGATTCAAAGATCAGAACATGATCTGCCACGGAAGCCTTGTAGATTCAGATGCTTTAATACCAAATTTCTCTTCATTCAGCCTGTCAATGGAATCGCAGAGAGATTTGTAAACTCCCGGGTAAACAGAGCCGGGACCACCCTGAGCGATACATGGGATAAAGTATTTATTCCCACATTCTTCGCAGACACGGCGAACAACTGCCTCACAGTTCTCATCTGTCCATCCTTCGTAATCAACCGCACGATTCTCGATGCCGCCCATAAAGCTGATCTTTCCTCCGTACTTTTTGATCAGTTCCGGAAGATTGTTGGTTTCCATACAGCCCTGCCATACATCGATTCCCATCTCGATCATTGACGGAACCAGTGTTGCGGCATAACTGTCAGAATGATGGAAAATCAGCTCAACTCCATGACTGTGATAATATCCGTAAATCTCTTTATACGGCTCAAGCAGAAATTCATCAAACATCGCCGGACTCATAAATGTGCTGTCCAGTCCGCCCCAGTCATCATGATGGAACAATGCATCCGGATGGAGATTGGAACAGATACCCTCTGCCAGTTCCAGCTCCCACTCTGTCAGATACTTGATCAGGTCATGCATTTCGTCCGGATTCGTAATGTAATAAACCAGTGCATTACTGATCTCACACAGATGATGCGTCTGCTCAAATAATCCCGGTGCAACGAAGGCTGCCTTAAATGCCTGTTCTCCGTCAACTGCATCATACTGGGCTTTCACCATATCCCACTGATCCTGGGTAAATTTCAGAGATGGTGCGTGTACATAATCCTTCCAGTCCTCAATATCCTTTACTACGATTTTATCCGGAGTATGTACCGGAAAAGATCCCGGAACTCCTTTCGGGAAAGTATTGGTTACTCCCCATGCATTCACTACGTTTTCCTGTCCCGGCTGAAGCAGTGGGTTTGTAAACATAAACGGATGGAAAAGAAGCTGTACTGCTTCATACTGATTAACAAATCTGTCAGGATTACCGCCTTTTATCACTTCAAGCATATT
>CAVCYJ010000367.1:0-3475 GCA_963605995.1 Holdemanella biformis
CCTGATCTTCCGGAATGATTCCTGTAAGTTTGAAGAATGCAGACTGAAGGATTGTATTGATACGTGTTGGTCCCATGCCTGTTTCAATACCGATCTTAACACCGTCGATCGTGTAGAATTTGATATTGTGGTTAGCGATGAAAGCTTTTACCTGTCCCGGTAAATGTTTCTCAAGACCTTCCATATCCCATGCACAGTTAAGAAGGAATGTACCGCCGTCAACAAGCTCCTGAACCATGTTGTATTTGTTTACGTAGGATGGATTGTGGCATGCTACGAAGTTTGCTTTGTGGATCAGGTATGTAGACTTGATCGGTTTCTTACCGAAACGTAAGTGGGACATTGTAACACCACCGGACTTCTTGGAGTCATAATCGAAGTAAGCCTGTGCGTACATATCTGTATTGTCACCGATAATCTTGATGGAGTTCTTGTTGGCACCTACAGTACCGTCAGCTCCCAGACCCCAGAATTTACAGTTTGTTGTTCCCTCCGGAGTTGTTACGATCGGAGCACCTGTCTCAAGAGAAAGGTTTGTAACATCATCAACGATACCGATTGTAAATTTCTCTTTGGAAGTATTCTCGTATACAGCTACGATCTGTGCAGGTGTAGTATCTTTGGAACCTAAGCCATAACGTCCTGTGAATACTTTAACACCGTCGAACTTGCTGCCCTTTAATGCTGCTACAACATCAAGGTAAAGCGGCTCGCCAAGTGCACCCGGCTCTTTTGTTCTGTCAAGAACTGTGATCTGTTTTACAGTATCCGGGATCACATCGATAAGTGCCTGTGCGCAGAATGGTCTGTAAAGACGAACTTTGACAACACCGACTTTCTTTCCTGCTGCTGCAAGATAATCGATTGTCTCTTCAATTGTATCGTTTACAGATCCCATGGCAACGATTACGTGATCTGCATCAGCAGCTCCGTAGTAGTTGAATAATTTGTAATCTGTGCCAAGTTTTGCATTAACTTTGTCCATGTATTCCTGTACTACTGCCGGAAGAGCATCATAGTATGGGTTGCAGGCTTCTCTTGCCTGGAAGAAGATATCAGGGTTCTGAGCGGAACCTCTCTGACATGGATGATTTGGATTAAGTGCATGGTTACGGAACTCTGCGATCGCATCCATATCTGCCATATCTTTGAGATCTTCATAATCCCATGTCTCGATCTTCTGGATTTCGTGAGATGTACGGAATCCATCGAAGAAGTTAATGAATGGAACTTTGCCTTTGATCGCTGCAAGGTGAGCAACAGGTGTCAGGTCCATAACTTCCTGTACGGAAGATTCGCAGAGCATTGCGCATCCGGTCTGACGACAGGCCATAACGTCTGAGTGATCTCCGAAGATAGAAAGTGCGTGAGAAGCAAGTGCACGTGCAGATACGTTGAATACTGCAGGTAACTGCTCACCGGCGATCTTGTAAAGGTTCGGGATCATAAGTAACAGACCCTGAGATGCTGTATATGTTGTTGTTAAAGCACCTGCTGCCAGAGATCCGTGTACAGCACCTGCCGCACCAGCCTCAGACTGCATTTCAGTTACCTGAACTTCCTGTCCGAAAATGTTCTTTCTTCCCTGTGTTGCCCATTCGTCTGTTGCTTCCGCCATAACAGATGAAGGGGTGATCGGATAAATAGCGGCTACATCTGAATATGCATAAGAAGCATGAGCAGCTGCATGGTTACCATCCATGGTTTTCATCTTTCTTGCCATAGTTTGTAATTCCTCCTTAAAGGTTGATGAAAAATAATTTATTTCAAGGTACAGGCAATGCATACCTCAAATTTCATTGTTGATTATAACATAATCTTCGGGCTGTGTCCAATTTGTTTTGGCATATTTTGTATCTTATGAGGTACAAAAGCACCTTTTTTACCGTTCCTGACTTAAAAATGCACATTTTGGCAAGTTATTCTACGTTAACTTTATAGAGAAATAACAAAAAGGAGGTTTCATACCTCCTCCATGATCTGCTGCATTGTTTTTTTCTTTAACAGAGTTACCAGTTCGTTCTGTACAGCCAGTAATTCTTTATGTACCTGACATGGAATCCCGTCCTGTCCGTCTCTGATACAGTTATATCCCGGATCCAGACACTCAATAATAAACATATCCGGATCAATTGCCGAATAAATATCATACAATGTCAGTTCATCCAGTCCTCTGTCCAGAGAATAGCCGCCATGTATACCCCTGTACCCCTTTACGATCCCCGCTTTCTGCAGCTTCTTGAGAATCTTATAGGCAAAAGGTGCTGTCACCGCTTCCTTCTCACAGATATCCGTTACGCTCAGCCTGCTCTCTCCCCAAAGTGCGCGCACAACCCTCACCGCGTAATCACACTCTCTTGTAATAAACATAATCTCTGCAACCTCTCTATAGTTAATTTCAGGTCACTGTTCGCTTCCTTTCTTTCTTCGCCTGCAGCAGCATCACACTGCGGTTCCCCCGCTCTCAGCAACACCTGTTATCCGTCAGAACACTGTCTCCTGTTCCTGTCGGTAAGAGACAATAACTGTTTTTATTATAGCAGTGCTTCTTTTTTTTGTAAATAAAAGAACCCCAAAAAGCAAAAAACAGTTGCAAATTTCCCAATTTACGGTAAAATGATAAGCGTTGTAATCATCAATAAGAAATAATATGTAACCATCCAGTACCTTAATGGTTACGACCGGTTCCACTGTACAATGGAACTTACTGCATTCAACAATATTCACGAAAAAAAGAGGTATGATATGATTTCAGCAAACAATATTACTTTGCGCGTAGGTAAAAAAGCACTCTTCGAAGATGTAAATATCAAATTTACAGAAGGCAACTGCTACGGTCTCATCGGTGCAAACGGTGCCGGTAAGTCCACCTTCCTCAAGATCCTCTCCGGACAGTTAGAGCCTACCAATGGTGACGTTGTCATCACACCGGGTCAGCGTCTTTCCTTCCTGCAGCAGGATCATTTCAAATATGATGCATACACTGTCCTGGATACTGTTATCATGGGTAACCAGAGACTGTATGAGATCATGAAGGAAAAGGAAGCCATCTATGCAAAAGAAGACTTCACAGATGAAGACGGTATCCGTGCCAGCGAACTGGAGGGTGAATTTGCAGAGATGAACGGATGGGAAGCAGAATCCGATGCCGCTACTCTTCTGAATGGTCTGGGAATCGAAACAGATTTACATTACTCTCAGATGGCTGACCTTACAGGAAGCCAGAAGGTCAAGGTTCTCCTTGCTCAGGCACTGTTCGGCAACCCGGATATCCTTCTCCTTGACGAGCCGACCAACCACCTTGACCTGCCGGCTATTGAATGGCTTGAGGAATTCCTGATCAATTTTGACAATACTGTCATCGTTGTATCCCATGACCGCTACTTCTTAAACAAGGTATGTACTCATACGGCAGATATTGACTATGGCAAGATCCAGCTCTATGCCGGAAACTATGACTTCTGGTTTGAGTCCA
>CAVCYJ010000368.1:0-3447 GCA_963605995.1 Holdemanella biformis
ATCGGTACAACCATCTTCTACGTAGTAGGTGTTGTCCTTATGCTTGGTGCAGGTGTTCTTCTTATCACTAAGAGACGCATGAGTGCAAAACACTGATAGTGGTTTGACAATAACAGATAAAATTCTTATTGCGGTACGAAGTACAACGCAGTAAGGTACATAGCCGAGGGAGCAGGGTTACCTGTTCCCTCGGAAACAAATAAGATTTGACAACAGGGAGATGCACATGAAACGTAAGAATTTATCGAATATAATTTTGGTAGTGGTATTTTTCGTGGGTCTCTCCGTGCTGTTATATCCGACAGTCAGTGATTACTGGAATTCCCTGCATCAGTCCAGGGCGATCGCCACATATTCGGATGCGGTGGAGGAGATGGATGACAGTGATTATGAGAGAATGAGGGCAGAGGCGGAAGCCTACAATGAGAAGCTTTATGAATCCGGACATGGTCTGGGACTGGCGGAGAATGAGAAGGATGAATATGAGAGTATTCTGGATGTTTCCGGAACCGGGATCATGAGTTATATCGAGATTCCGAGTATCAAGTGTTCCCTTCCGATCTATCACGGTACGGACGAGGCAATCTTGCAGATCGCAGTAGGTCATATAGAGGGAAGTTCCCTTCCTGTAGGCGGCAAGAGTACGCACTGTGTACTTTCCGGACACAGGGGGCTGCCGAGTGCGAAGCTTTTTTCGGATCTGGACAAGCTGGAAGAGGGGGATCTGTTTATGATCCGTACTCTGGATGAGACACTGACCTATGAAGTGGATCAGATCCGCATTGTTCTTCCTGAGGAAGTGGATGATCTGAAGATTGTGGAGGGCGAGGATCTGTGTACACTGGTCACCTGTACTCCTTACGGGATCAATACGCACAGGCTTCTGGTGAGAGGTCATCGTGTGGCGAACCTGGAGGATGCTGACAATATCCGTGTCACTGCGGAAGCCATGCAGGTGGATACCAGGATCGTGGCTGCTTTTGTGGCAGTTCCGATTTTACTGATTCTGCTGATTTATCTTCTTGTCAGCACCCGCAAAAAGAGATAATATTTAACTATGAAGAAAAAGCATATATCAACAATATTCATTATACTGATCTTTCTGGCAGGGTTCGGATTTATTTCCTATCCCACAGTGAGCAACCTGTGGAATCAGGCACATCAGTCCAGAGCTATTGCGACCTACAGTGAGGAGGTAGAGAAGCTGGATGATTCCGAGAATAAAGCGATGCTCAAAGCCGCCAGAAAGTACAACAGGAGTTTATTAAAGAAGTCAGACCACTGGAAGCTTTCCAAAAAGGATAAGAAGAAATATGAGAGTCTTCTGGATGTTTCCGGGACCGGGATCATGGGATATATTGAAATACCGAAGATTGACTGCTCTTTACCCATTTATCATGGGACAGACGAGGGTGCTCTGCAGATTGCGATCGGCCATCTGGAGGGAAGCTCCCTTCCTGTAGGCGGCAAGAGTACCCACTGTGTACTGTCCGGTCACAGGGGTCTGCCTAGTGCCAGATTGTTTACGGATCTGGATCAGATGGAAGAAGGGGATATTTTTATCCTGAATATTCTGGGCAGAAGGCTTGCCTATGAGGTGGATCAGATTAAGGTGGTTCTTCCGGAGGAGATGTCTGACCTTGAGGTAATAGAAGGACAGGATCTGTGTACACTGGTTACCTGTACTCCCTATGGGATCAATACTCACCGTCTTCTGGTACGCGGACACCGCACGAAGTATGTGGAGGAGAAGGTGGAAGCGCAGAAGGTACAGGCGAAGAAGGTGGACATCAGGCTTGTGGCTGCGGGAGCGGCAGGTGTTCTGCTACTGTTTATTATAGTTATTGTAGTTGTTGTAAAGCGCCGCAGACGGCGAAGAGACCAACAGAGATAATGGAGGCTGGATAGGATATGAAGGAAAAGTTTTTTAAAAGAAAATGGCTGAGGACTTTGGCTGCGGTCTGCATGTCGATGCTGCTCCTTATGGGAGTCGTACAGGCGGCTTTTGCATCGGAGAACAGTGCGGGAGGCCGTGAAACCGGAAGTCTGTCCCTGACTCTGGCAGTTACGGAGGATGGACAGCAGGTACCTTTGACAAATGTGCCTCTTGCCTTATATCAGGTAGGTACAATGGATACGGATCCGGTATCTTATTTTCATATGACATCTTCCCTTTCCGGGACGGGTGTGGATCTGAATAATCTGAAGACTGCTGCGGATGTGGAGAAGGCTTCGGCACTTCTGGCAAATGCAGTTGGCAGTGCGGGTATCGTGCCGCTGACAGGAACGACAGACGGGAATGGAAATCTGTCTTTCAGTTCTCTGCCGAAGGGTGTTTATCTGCTGGTGCAGACGGGAGCAACGGATTCCTGCAAGGTTTCACCTATGCTGATCTCTGTACCTTATACCAGTGACGGAACGACTTTTGATTATGATGTGCAGGCTTTTCCGAAGGCCGAGAAGACGGATAAGTATAAGAAGGGAGAGCTGACAGTTACCAAGAAGCTGTCTGTGATCGATCCTGTGACTATGGATTTCGTGGATATATGTGCTCCGAATGCAACTTATTATGTGCGGCTTTTCCTTGATGAATCGGCTACGATTCCTTATGGAGATGTACAGGCGATCCATATTCAGGGGCAGAGCAGCGGAAGCGTTTCTTATTCTGATCTGCCGTCGGGAACCTATTATCTGCGTGAGACGGATGCACAGGGTAATCCGAGGCCGCTTGACAGCAGCTTTACGGATGATACCGGTGTGGAGGTGAACTGTACGATCCAGGTAAACGGAAATGATACGACCGGTATTGTTTTCGATGCCAGTGCGGATCATTTTGACACACAGGAAGCGGTAGTGGATAATATTTACGTTAAGATTCCTGATGGATACTATCTGGACAGAGAGCTGTGGATTGAGAAGAAGGTGCTCAAAGACGGCAGTCAGACTACTACCGATGAAACCTTCTATGCAACAGTCGTGGAGGTGGATCCGGATACAGGTGAAGAGACGAAGATTGAAACGATTGATCTGATCCAGAATGGTAAGGTTCAGGTTACTTTACCGCCGATAAGTGAGCTGGAGGATGCAGATACGGTATATAGATACAGGGTATATGAATCTGATGCAGACGGAAATGCGGTTGATAAGAATACCTTCGGGTATGAGGTAAGCGGTGAGGGTAATATTGAGTTCGCTGGCAATGAGGACGGCGATAAGACGATTACCATCACGAATACAGTGGTTACAACTACACCGGGCGGTTCCGCATCTGTAACACCGGGAGGAGCACAGTCTCACGGTGGAACCTCGTCAACAACAAAGAATGCCAAGACAGGAGATAACACACCGATCGTTATGTGGCTTGTGGTTCTGCTGGCAGCTGCGATCGTAGTCGGATTCGTGATCGGACGCAGGAGAAAGAAATAAATATAATGTTTAACCGAATCA
>CAVCYJ010000369.1:0-3111 GCA_963605995.1 Holdemanella biformis
CATGGTATGTAGTCTGATTTTCCATATGGACGGTTTACTGCCAGAAGCACATCCGCAATTTCTCTTCCCAGCGGAGTTTTTCGGTATACCGGCGGTTTACAGATAAATCCATCCAGAAAGATCTGATTTACCGGAACAGTCTCATCTTCTTCCTCTACAAATTTCAGTTCTCTGGTAAATACGGAAAGTACGAGGCGATTACGCTTCTCTTCGTGCCGGTTATAGGAACGGAACTGCCCATGAATCTCTACATATTCCCCGATATAATCCTGTGTTACATCTACCAGCCGTTCTGAGACCATCACCGGAATTCTGTCCTGTGAATCACTGAGTCTGCTGACCAGCAGTTCTGTCATATAAAAGCCTTCTCCAAAGACCTGATGACTGAATGTAAACCCTGCTGTAATTTTTCCCATCATAGATACCTGATTGTTTTCAATAATTTTATCTGCCATAATGTGGTTCTCCTTCCCTGTTGAGCACCTGCGCCCGGAAAATGCAGGCAGCACAGATCATAGACAGTAACTGCATATCTTCTGCTGCTTTTTATTTCCGGCATATGCTCCAGTATACCTTGTATTGTTCTTTATAAGGTTATGTACAGGCTTTCCCTTTTAGAACCAGAATTTATAAAATTAAAAAAATTTATTCCAACACCTTGTAATCTGGCGAAAATGTGGTAAACTGGAAATTCGGGTAACTATCCAAAAGAGAAACACATATAATAGGAAGAATAAATATACGTAACTGTTCAGTCCCCCCCGCGAAACGGCAGACTGCCAAACAGTTGCCATATAACTGTAAATAATATTCAGACTTAAAGAGGAAAGGAAATCATTCTATGAGAACAAAACGTGAAGACGTCCGTAACGTAGCCATCATCGCACACGTTGACCATGGTAAAACTACTCTGGTTGACCAGCTTCTGAAACAGAGCGGTGTATTCCGTGAGAATCAGGAGGTTCAGGAACGTGTCATGGACTCCAATGATATCGAACGTGAACGTGGTATCACTATTTTATCCAAAAACACGGCTATTCATTACAAAAATACAAAGATCAATATCATCGACACACCAGGACACGCTGATTTCGGCGGCGAAGTAGAGCGTGTACTCAAAATGGTAGACGGAGTAATTCTTCTCGTAGATGCTTTTGAAGGAGCTATGCCTCAGACAAAGTTCGTTCTCAGAAAAGCACTGGAGCTTGATCTTCATGTAATCGTATGTATCAACAAGATCGACCGTCCGGAGGCCCGTCCTGACGAAGTTGTAGATGAAGTTCTGGAACTTCTTATGGATCTCGGTGCTTCTGATGAACAGCTTGACTGTCCGTTCCTGTACGCTTCTGCAAAAGCAGGCCATGCTGTGATCGACTTAAATGATACTCCTAAGGACATGGCTCCGCTGTTTGAGGCAATCCTGAAATATATCCCGGCTCCTGAAGGAGATCCGGATGCAGATACTCAGGTTCTGATCAGCACAATTGACTATAACGAATATGTCGGACGTATCGGTGTAGGTAAGGTTGAGAACGGTACAATTGCTGTCAATCAGGAACTGACTCTGTTAAATCATCACGACCTGGATAAACGCCAGAAAGTTAAGATTGGTAAACTCTATGAGTTTGACGGTCTGAATAAAGTAGAAGTCAAAGAAGCTCAGATCGGTTCCATCGTGGCTGTTTCCGGTATTTCCGAGATCCATATCGGTGATACTCTCTGCGCAGGCGATAATCCGGAAGCGATTCCTTTCCAGAAGATTTCCGAGCCGACTATCGCTATGAACTTTATCGTAAATGACAGTCCGCTTGCAGGACAGGAGGGTAAATATATCACCTCCCGCCATCTTCGTGACCGTCTGTACCGCGAGCTGAACACCGACGTAAGTCTTCGTGTTGAAGATACTGATTCTACTGAGACCTTCAAGGTTTCCGGACGTGGTGAGCTGCATCTGTCCGTTCTTATCGAAAATATGCGCCGTGAAGGTTACGAGTTTGCCGTAAGTAAACCGGAGGTTCTGTATCATACAGATGAACGCGGCAAGAAACTGGAGCCAATGGAAATCGCTTATGTAGATGTTCCGGAAGAATTCTCCGGTACTGTTATCCAGAAACTGAGTGAACGTAAGGGTGAGCTTCAGGGTATGAGCACTGCAAGTGACGGAAGTGTCCGCCTGGAATTCCACATTCCGTCCCGTGGACTGATCGGTTTCCGCGGCGAGTTCCTTACCTCCACCAAAGGAACCGGTATCCTGAATACCATGTTTGACGGATATGCTCCATACAAGGGTGACTTCATGTACAGAAAACAGGGGTCTCTGATCGCATTTGAGGCTGGTGAGGCTGTTACTTATGGTCTGTTCTCCGCTCAGGAGCGCGGTACTCTGTTCATCGGACCTGGTGCTAAGGTTTACAGCGGTATGGTCATCGGACAGAACGGTAAAGCCGAAGATATCGAGCTGAATGTCTGCAAGACCAAACATCTGACCAATACCCGTTCCTCTTCCGCCGATGACGCACTGAAGTTAACTCCACCCAGAGTCCTGAGTCTGGAGCAGGCAATCGAGTTCATCGATCAGGACGAGCTTCTGGAGGTTACTCCGGAGAGCCTGAGAATCAGAAAGAGAATCCTGGATCCTCGTGAACGTAAGAGAGCTTCCTTCAAAAAATAAAAATGATATATCCCCCAGTACCCAAGAGTGATAAGTTTCCTCTTTAACTTTATAAAAAACTCCGAAAACACCTTTTTTCCAAAGTGATTTCGGAGTTTTTTTATTCTCCAGGGTATTTTTGTTACTGTTCACACGTTACTATCCCGAGACATACAAGCCAAAATTCCATTGCCGCAGGCGATCTGGAATGAATTTGGGCCTCGTTACTGTGAACGGAGTTAACAGTAACGTATTTTTGTCAAAAATGCACAAAATAGCTTGGTTAATTCCTTTTAATTTATTGCACTTTTTATGATTGACAAATGATTAACGAAGTCATATAATAGCATTATCAAAGTTGTTAAATTATTAACGTTATTTTTTTAACCAAATCAGGTAAGTTCCCTGCTTCAATTAAGAAAGACAATAAGCAATGAATGGGGACTTACTTGTATCAGGAG
>CAVCYJ010000370.1:0-2881 GCA_963605995.1 Holdemanella biformis
TGTTGATGCTAATTCCCGATGCCCATTGATAGCTCTGCTTGCCTGTCCGGTAACTGACCGATATACTGTCCATAGTTATAGAAAGGAAAAGGCTCCAGAGAACCCGTTTATCATGGCCGATAATCATTCTCTGAAGCCTGGTTTAATAACCATGGTGAGTATAACAGTATACGAAATAGTTTACAATAAGCAGCGCGGTGTTTTTATCAATGAGCGGCGAAAATTCCACATGTCCTGATTGTGGTGGAGATCTGAGCCACCGCGACTGGAGGCCTCGCATCATGAAATCCTACAATGGAAAGAAAAAATGCCTCCTGATTCGGCGCTTGAAATGCAGCTGCTGCGGTCATCTCCATAACGAGCTTCCTGACATTCTGGTGCCGCATAAGCATTATGAAGCAGAGGTTATTGAGAACGTTGTGGATGGTGTCTCAACACCGGATGATCCGGATACTTCCTGTTATCCCTGTGAGAGAACCATGATTCGATGGAAACAGTGGATTCTGGCTAACAAGGCTCAGATTAATGGACACTTAAGGTCCGTTGCTTTCAGGCTTCTCGGTTTTCCTTTGGAGTTTCTGCATTCCGGGAAGTCGCTGCTCGATGAACTTCAATCTCGCGGCGCCGGATGGCTGTCTGCTGTTACACATTTTTTTCTCAACAGTAACGGTCGGTTTTTAGTCACCGGATCGTCTTAAAATTATGCACCTGCTTTGTCATAGTGTCTTTTTTTATGTTGTTGTATCTTCTCCTTACAAGGAGGAAATGCTTATGACAACAAAGCAGAAAGACGACTGGAGGGATGCTGCTGCGCTGCAGAGATTTCAGATGATAGCACCGTTGCTGGATGAGTCCCTGGATCAGTCAAAGAGAATCCACATGCGCCGCACTATCGCAGCGCAGAATCAGATTTCGGATAAGACACTGAGGCGGTATATCACAGACTATCAGACTAATGGCTTTCAGGGGCTTCGACCGGCTACGCGGACAGGAAACCTGTCGGCACTTCCGGATAATTATTCAGAGCTTCTGCAGCAGGCTATTCAGCTCAAGCGGGAAGTCCCGACAAGATCTGTGAATCAGATCATCTTTATCCTGGAGGCGGAAGGAATGGCGGCCCCTGGGGTGTTGAAGCGTTCTACACTGCAGCGCCATCTTTATGAAGCTGGTTTCGGACAGAAACAGATGAAAAAGTATGCAGAAGGCCGCAAGAGCACCACAAAGCGCTTCTGCAAACCGCATCGGATGATGTTAGTGCAGGCAGATATCAAGTATGGCCCTTATCTGCCGATAGGAAAAGGCGGACGCAAGATTCGCACCTATCTTTGCTCTATCATTGATGACCATTCAAGATTTCTTCTGGATTCGAAATTCTATGATAATCAGGAGGCAGATATCGTAGAGACGACTTTTCACAATGCAGTCCTGAAGTATGGCAGGTTTGATGCTGCTTACGTTGATAACGGCCGCCAGTTTGTATCAACACAGTTGATTCGAAGTCTTTCTAGGCTGGGAATTCGTGTACTTCGAGCCAGACCCTATAGTGGGCAATCCAAAGGAAAGATTGAAAAGTTCCATCAGGTGGTTGATAGTTTTATCGCAGAGGCAAAAGCAGCAAAGATCAATACTCTGGAAGAACTAAATGACAAATGGAAGTTGTTTCTGGAAGAGTATTACCTGAAAATCCCCCATGAGGGAATTGCAGAGTATTACCGTTCGTACAACGTTTCCATTCCCGAACAGGGCATTTCTCCTGAGCAGGAATGGAACAGGGATCAGAGACCCTTGGTATTTATAGATGCAGAGATTGTTGGCGAAGCCTTCCTTCATCATGAAGAAAGAATGGTTGATAAAGGCGGATGCATCAGTTTCCGTGGGGGAACTTATGAAGTCAGTGCTTCCTTGATTGGTGCAAAAGTGGAAATCGCCTATGATCCTGCACAAACGGACACTATCACTGTGCGGTATGGAACTATGGCTCCTATCGCTATAAAGCGGGCTTCCATCGGGGCTTTCTGTGACAGAAAGCCGGAACTTCCTGACTCCATGCAGAATGTTGCGCCGGAGACTTCCCGCTTTCTGGATGTTCTCGAAAAAAAGCATCAGGAATCATTTCGAAAGGTCACAAATGCGATCTCCTTTGGAGAATACTGGAAGGATGGTGAATAAGCATGTATGAATCCTTCTTTGGCATGAGTAATACGCCCTTTACACGGAATGTTCCGCCGGAATTCCTGTATGAATCTGAAGCTCTTCACGATGTCCTCGGAAGGCTTTCCTATGTCGCTGACCGACAGCTTTTTGCGGTAGTCACAGCCGATGCGGGTTGTGGAAAGTCAACCCTGATTCGGAAGTTTGCCGCCAGTCTTTCCAAAGATAGATATATTCTCTTGTACCTGTCGGATTCAAAACTCACCCCGAGATGGTTCTACAAAGGGTTGCTTGATCAGCTGGGATTGGAATCAAAGTTTTATCGAGGTGATGCAAAGCGACAGCTTCAGAAAGAAATCGAAATTATCCGCGGAGTGCAGCACAAGAAAGTTGTCTGTGTCCTGGATGAGGCACACCTGTTGGAAAAAGAAACACTTGAAGAATTTCGTTTTCTTCTGAATTATAGGTTTGATTCTCAAAGCCCTATGGCCTTGATTCTCGTCGGCCAAACTGAGTTATGGGATCAGAAGCTCAGGCTTCAGCGCTATGCAGCAATCCGACAGCGTATTGATATTAACTGTGTTATTCCGCACATGGACCGGTCAGAAACAGAACGGTATATAACCTCGCACCTTCGGTATTCAGGTTGTCCCCAGGAACAGCTTTTTACAGAAAAAGCTGTTGACGAGATCCATCATGCTTCAACCGGCATACCCAGAAACGTTAACCG
>CAVCYJ010000371.1:0-2724 GCA_963605995.1 Holdemanella biformis
TCATGATCGATGACAAAGCGTACCATATGTTCATCGATCAGGCGCTTGTTTTGCTGGTAAGCATACATCAGACATTTTTCACAGATGCGGTTGATGCTTCGCGGAATTCCGGTTGATTCATTGTAAATGTCATCGACTGCTCTGTCTGTAAACAGATCTTTACGACCGCCTGCGTATTTTAGATGCGACTGGATGTACTGATCCGTTTCAGAACGATCCAGATGCGGAAGCACACAATTGATATCAATACGCTGTCGCACCGCCGCATAACGTTGGAGTTTCAGTTTATCCCAGAGTTCCGTCTGTCCCACCAGGACAAGCGCCAGGGGACTCATAGAGTCAAAACGGTAATTCAGCAGGAACCGGAATTCCTCAATGGTTTCCTTCTCCAGAAGATGCGCTTCGTCCAGAATACAGATCACTTTTTTATTCTGGACGCCACGGATGATTTCAATCTGGTTCTGGAGTTGACGTTTTGCATCTCCACGATAAAACTTCGATTCAATTCCCAGCTGGTCAAGAAGTCCCTTATAAAACCATCTTGGCGTCAGCTTTGAATCAGACAGATACAGAAAAATATATCTGTCTTTTGAAAGGGAAGCCACAAACTTTCGGATCAGTGTGGACTTTCCACATCCCGCATCCGCCGTAACTACTGCGAACAGCTGGCGGTCTGCAGCATAGGTAAGCCGCCCGATGGCATCCGTTACATAAGGAGATTCATAAAGCAGTTCCGGTGGGATATCCCTGGTAAAAGGAGTATGTTCCATCTCAAAGAAGGCTTCATACATGGCTTTCATCCCCCTTTCCGTAGTTACTGAAAGAAAGGGCATTCGCCTGCATCTTCAATGTCTGTTCGCGCTTGCGCTTCAGACCTTCCAGAAATCTGGAGGATTCCGGTTCTTCCGGAAGCATGCTGGCTGGTATTTCCGGCTTCTGTTCACAGTATTCGTTAATCTGAAGCGGCGTGGCTGTGAAGGATGGTATTCCGTCATAGGAAACGGTGATAATCTCCGGCTTCAGTGGATCGTACGAGATTTGTACTTTCGCTCCGATCAGTGCGGTACTGGTTTCATACATGTGCCCTCCGACACGGATGCAGCCGCCTTTGTCCACCTCACGCTCCTCGTGATGCAGGAATGCATTTCCAACCACGCCTGTATCCAGAAATACGAGAGGACGGGAATCGCGGTTCCATTCCTGAAGTGGGCTGATTCCTTCACTTGGAACCGGAGAACCCAGACTCTTGTAGTATTCTGCGATACCCTCATGCGGCTTATTATGGTAGTACTCTTCAAGCCATATATCCCAGAACTGGTTTAATTCATCAAGAGTCCGGATCTTCTGGGCAGAAGCTTCTGCCAGGAACGCGTTGACAAAGCGGTTAAAAACTTCCACGCCGCCTTTTGACTGTGGGGAATACGGTTTGGCCCTTAAAACGCGTGTTCCCAGCATGGAAAGCGACTGGATCAACTGTCTTGATACGAACTGCTTTCCGTTATCATGATAAGCGGCAGAGATCTTTCCGTGTTTCAGAATTGCCCTATGGTAACAGTCTTCTACAATACTTTCCCGCTGATGGTCATACCATCTGGCTTCCAAAACATAGCGCGAATGGTTATCAATGATCACCACAAGATAGGTCTGGACAAGGGCACCATTTTTCCCGGCAGGCAGCTTCAGGCCATACTTGATATCGGATTCCACCAGCATCATACGGTGCGGCTTACAGAAGCGTCTGGAAGAACTTTTCTTTGCTTCTGTGTATTTTTTCATCTGCTTCTTGCCATAGCCGCCTTTATAAAGGTATCTCTGCATAGTGGAACGTTTCAGGATACCTGGTGGGACACGGCCTTCCATTTCCAGTATCAGGATGATCTGGGCAACAGATCTGGATGGCACCTCACGTTTTAACTGGATTGCTTCCTGCACCAGTTCTTCAAAATTTTCCGGCAGGCTCTGTGACCGGCGTGATTCCCGGTTCATTGGTTTAAGACCTGCGAAACCGTTCTTACGATAATAGAGTTCATAACGGTAAAGACTCCTGACGGAAACCTGATGCTGTGTAGATAACTGTTCCCTAAGCAGCACCCGCTTCGCCTGATCCAGAGATTCATCAAGCAACGGTGCTATCATCTGGAATCTTGCCAGTGCCTGTTCCTCCTGCCATGCTTTTACAGGTGCTTCTTTTTCTGTAGATTCGTTCATCATTGTATTGATTACCTCCTTTAAGGCAATCATACAGAGAAACAGATTGACAGTACAACAAAAGTCGGTGCATGGCTACTGGTCCCAGATGGGGCGCAGAAATACACCGGAATTATAAACAAACCGGAGCACGATGCGCAGCCAGTCGCAGGTGCCCGAACGCAGTTTCTCAAGCAACGAAGCACTGGCTGTAAGGAACTTCTCGGTAAACCCCAAAAGCTGATACCCTTTGGACCTCAAGGTTCCTTCCATGGTTGCTTTATTAAACTGGTACCAGCGTTGCCACCCACGCATGGTGGCCTCACATGGGTGATCTTCAAAGCCTGCCGTATCAGGAGAGATCAGCCCATCCAGAACCCCGGCAATGATATCGGCCTCGAAATGCTTATACGGAACCAATGCATCAGGTAATTCCCGGTGCAGGGTATTGCAGGATTCGTTTGTACAGAGAAGGCGGCGGATGCAGAGCCATCTGACTTCGTTATTTCTGCCTCTCATAATGCGTTTAACGGAATC
>CAVCYJ010000372.1:0-2712 GCA_963605995.1 Holdemanella biformis
TGTTTTTCCTGACAATCAAGTTGATTGTATCATATCCCCAAACAACAGTTCAACTATTTTCAGTCAGTTTTTCGTATATTTGATCGACGGCCTGCCACCCGTAGAATAATCAATCTGGCTGATGATTTCTCTGTTTTCTACCAGATAGTTCATATATCTGCGAACCGTGATCCTGGACAGATTTACCTCGCCGGCAATCTCATTGCTGCTCATAAGGATTCCTTTATGCTCTGTCAGATAAGTCCGGATCCGTTCCAGAGTCTGTTCCTGCAGTCCTTTCTCAAGCACAACTTTTTCTGCCGGTCTGAGATCCCGATCCTGCGAAAGAAGTCTGTCGATTTCTGACTGATCCAGGGTCTTGTCCTGCTTTGCAAGATTTTTCCTGTACAGATATTTGTCAATAGCTTTCTGAAAGCGTTCACAGGTAAAAGGCTTTACCAGATAATCAATGATCCCCATCTGCAGAAATTCTGAAATATCCTGCGCTGTATTGGCGGCAGTGACAATGATCACATCCGTTTTGATATTCTTTTCATGACATTTACGGACAAACTCCAGTCCGTCCATGACCGGCATATAATAGTCAACTACCGCAAGATCTGCCTGATTATCTTTCAGATATTTCAATGCTTCCTGACCATTGCGAAATTGCCCCACAATTTTCAGATTCTGATTCCTTTCCAGATATTGCTGATTAATAGACGCTACCATCGGATCGTCTTCTACTATTATCACTTTATACATAACTTCAACCTCTCCCTGCACACTCATACCGGCAGAACAATCTCTATCGAACTGCCCATCCCTGCTTCTGTATCAATATGAACCATTCCCTGATAGCTGTCCACGATTTCCTTGATCAATGCATACCCTGTTCCATGTCCTTCACCTTTTGTTGTCGTATGTCTGTCATAAATAGAAAACAGAATCTCCTCCGGGATGCCGCCGCCTGTGTCATCACAGGTAATGATCGTGTTTCCCTCTTCAGAATAAATCCCAACTTCAATCCTTTTTACCGGAAAATCTCTGCTGTTTAATTCATCCATCGCATTTTCGATCAGATTTCCCACCAGCGTAATATAGCAGTCTGCCGGAAGATCCTTTTTCTTTTTATAAAAGCAGCTGTCGTTTTTCAGGGAAAAATCAATTCCCAGCTCTCCTGCCCGTATCAGTTTTCCGATGATCAGAGCCGCCAGGTTCTCCACAGGAATAGTCTGGCAGATATGGCTTACTTCTTTTCCGGAAACCATGCCTGTATCCAGGATATATTTCCTGACTTCTCCATACTCCTTCATCTCCAGAAATCCCAGAATGATGTGCAGTTTATTCATAAACTCATGGTTAAAAGCCCGCAGTGTATCCACCATATATCTGGCGCCTGTCAGTTCCTCTGCCATCCTTGCCAGTTCTGTTTTGTCGCGGAAGACAGATACAGCTCCTTCTATCTTCTCTCCTTTTCTCACCAGAATGTCTGAGCACAGAATCTGATTATCACGAATGACCAGATTATGGTTCAGGATTTCTTCCTGATTTTCAAGAACCTGAGGAAGTAATGACTCCGGATAAATATCTTTTATATTCTTATAATTCTCTGCCAGCTGTCCGTCTTTTTCATCTTCAATCCCAAGTATATGTCTTGCTGATTTATTGATCAGGGTAGCATTCCCTTTTGCATCAACGGCGAGAAGTCCTTCCTCCAGCCGGTCGATCACATCAGCATGTTCCTGAAAGATTCTACTGAATTCTTCCGGATCATGTCCAAGCAGGATTTTTCGGATACCGTAAACAGATGCTCCTGACAGTAATGCTCCAAGGCTGAACAAGGCCCCGAATATCAGAATAAAAATACGGATAATATTATTTCTGATCTGGGTCAGGCTTTTCGTCAGCACAGATGCAGTCACAAATCCTGTGATCTGACCATCTTCGTCCAGTACCGGATAAAATGCCCTGCGCTGTTTTCCGAGAGTACCTTCCGCCTCTGAAATATATGGATCTGCACCATTTAGGATTTCTCCCTGGTCATCACCCCTGAATTTCTTTCCCACTCTTTCAGGATCTGTGTGATAGTAGCGGATACTGTCTTTATCACAGACAACCAGAATGTCAGCCTGATCGCAGTTGTTGATCAGAAGATCCAGCTCTTCTTTCATTTCCGGCAATGCTTTTCCCGCCTCCAGAGATTCCCTTACAACGTCCATCTGAGATACAATACAGGCGAGATTTCGTATCGCAGTGTCCATATCATTCTGGCGGATCGTCAGCGCCAGATACAGGCTGATCCCGCCGGTCAGTACCACAGCCACACACACCAGCAGAAAATCCCTCAGAAAAATCTGCACGGCCGTATCCGACCATATATGCTTCTTTTTTTTCACACAAGTCCCCCCTTATCTTTTCCGCAAACAACCAGGCAGATTATGCCTGTGCGGGTATTGATTCGCGTTAATTTCCCTGCTTCTATTGTAAGGTATCCTCTCCCAAATCACAATTTCTTTTTGTTTACAATACTTACTAAAGGTATCCAATACTTTCATAAACTTCCATTTTTCTCCGGAATCAATTACTCTGGATTCAACAAATAAATGTAACTGTGAAGGTACTGAACAGTTACCAAATAAATCACATTACCGGATACGAAAAAACAGTAATGATCAAAAAACGGAGGAAACGAATTATGAATTTCAACGAACTGAGCTTAAAAATGCACGA
>CAVCYJ010000373.1:0-2608 GCA_963605995.1 Holdemanella biformis
ACCCCGAACCACCCCCGGTACTTCCCCCTCATCCTGGAATTTTGCCAAAAACTTACATTATTTTACTGTCAAACTTACATTATTTTACTTGACCCGTAAAATAACTTGTGATAGAATAATAGCAAACCAAAGATGTTGAAACATGAAAAAAGAATAACAGAGGCAAACCTGATGTGAGTCAGGGACGCAAAGCTAGGAGCCTTCAGGAACATAAGACTCAACTTTTAAGATAATTTCGACATGGTGAAATGTGTGAAGAAGGTAGTTCGGCTGCAATTATTCTCAGCAAGAGAGTGGTTGCAGCCTTTTTTTCATAGAAGATTATCCATAATATTCTGTGAAACGGACACAGACCTCCGACAGAAATTCAGGGACTGGGCTGACCACAGTGCCGGACCTCCCGGAAAAAAGGACATAACAAAATGACTGAAAAAGAACTAAGGCGTCTGAGCCGTATGGATCTGCTGGAAATGCTTCTGGAGCAGAGCAGAGAAACAGAGAGGCTCCGGGCAGAACTGGAAACTGTAAAAAAACAGCTGGAAGACCGCAGACTCATGGAACAGGAAGCAGGATCCATTGCAGAAGCGGCACTCAGGCTGAACAGAGTTTTCGAAGCAGCACAGCAGGCTGCAGACCAGTATCTGGAGAACATCCGTACACAGGTGGGGACTCCACAGAACGGAGAGACAGAGAATGAAGCAGAATAAGAAGAAAAGCAGGATCACTTCTGTACCTTCCGTAGAACTGCTGGAAAAAGAAGTAAACCGCAGGAAATATCAGAAACGGTATTTCTCGGTACTCCGCAATACGATCGCCACACTGATCACAGTGGCAGCGATCGCGGTCCTTGTGGCGGTACTGGTTTTGCCGGTGCTTCAGATCTACGGAAGCTCCATGACACCCACCTTACACGAGGGACAGGTTGTAGTCTCTCTGAAAGGCTCGGATTTCAAACAGGGTGATGTGATTGCCTTCTATTATAATAACAAGATCCTGGTGAAGCGACTGATCGCAGGACCGGGAAGTTGGATTAACATTGACAAAGACGGAAACGTCTACGTAGATGATCAGCTGTTGGATGAACCGTATATGGTCGGTAAGGAAAAAGCACTTGGAGACTGCAACATCGAACTTCCATATCAGGTTCCCGACGGACGTTACTTTGTAATGGGTGATCATCGTTCCACATCAATAGACAGTCGAAACACAGCAGTAGGCTGTGTGGCGGAGGAACAGATTGTCGGAAAGATCGTATTCAGCATATGGCCGCTGAATACACTCGGCAGAGTTTCATAAGCAGACTGAAAAGACAGACAGAAGAGAGGGAGGAAGATGAGATATGAAAGAGTCTCTGCTCAGGCAGGCAGCGAAATTAAAACAAAAGAATCATAATCATAAACGCTGGCAGAAAGCAGTCAGCATTCTCGCATGTGTAGTTGTTTTCTGTACAGTGTATGCGCTGATTCTTCCTGCTGTTACAATGGAGCAAACCGCATATTGCGGAAAGGAAGAACACACCCACACGGAAGATTGCTATAAGAAAGAACTGATCTGTGGGAAAGAAGAAGGCGAGGGAGCCCACCACCATACAGATGCCTGTTATCAGGAAAAACAGGTTCTGGTCTGTACACAGGAGGAAACCGATGGACATCAGCACACGGATGACTGCTACACCGAAGAGAGTGTCCTGACCTGTACCAACGAGGACCCGGATCATGTACACGGTGACGAGTGCTACACATTACAGAAAGTACTCACCTGCGGACAGAAAGAAGGCGAGGGAGCCCATCACCACACCGCAGAGTGCTACGAAACACAGAAAACAGCCGTATGCGGACAGGAAGAAAACGATGGACACCATCATACAGATACCTGTTATAAGAAAGAACTCACCTGCAAGAAGGAAGAACATACTCATACACTTGAGTGCTATTCCAACCCGGATGCAGATGTGGAAACCGAAGCTCAGTGGAAAGGAACCTTTGCCAGCGTAACACTTACAGGCAACTGGGCAAAAGACCTCAAAGCGATCGCTGAGACACAGACCGGTTACACAGAGAGCACAGGCAACTATACGGTGAATGAGGATAATACCACAAATGGCTACACACGTTATGGCCAGTGGGCGGGAACACCATACGCAGACTGGTCTGCGACCTTCACCTCTTTCTGCCTCTACTATGCAGATGTACCGGAAACCGCGATAGCGCGCAACACCGGATGCGAAGGCTGGGACAGCAGCGCAGTATCCCCGGATGGCTACATCCCGAAGGAAGGAGACATCATCCTTCTCGACGGAAACCAGGACGGCATCACCGAACATGCCGGAATCGTAATCGCCGGTTCCGCAGACAGCGTAACCGCGATCGTAGGTGACTCCGACAAGGCAGTAAGAAGAAATACCTACTCCACCTCGGATGCCATCATCACCGGCTACGTTTCCATGCCGGAGAACCCGGCACTCGCAGATGAAGAATCGGAAACAGAACCAACCGCAGCCCCGGAAACCACAGAAGAAACAGAGCCGACCGCAACCCCGGCACCGGAGGTTACAGAAGGAACGGAGACAACAGAAACTCCGACACCGGAAGCCACCGAAGAACCGGAA
>CAVCYJ010000374.1:0-2608 GCA_963605995.1 Holdemanella biformis
GTAACCGCCAAATAATCCTGCGGTCAGATATAAAATCACTCCAACCTTTTGAGAGTTGGAGTAATTCACTACAAATTACTTGTGATCTTTGATAGATTGGAGTTTTTCACTCCAGGGAGCCAATTCTGAGAGCTGTTCATCTGTCATTTCTTCAGACGGGCGCTGTTTAAGCAGATATTTAAGATAGCCGTAAATATTCAGATCATGCGCCCTGGCCATCTCGACCATCGTATAAACAACGGCGCTGGCATTGGCTCCATTGACAGAATCGCTGAACAGCCAGTTCTTTCTTCCTACTGCAAACGGACGGATCGCGTTTTCACTCAGATTGTTTGTAAAGCTGCAGCGTCCGTCTTCCAGATAAGTTTCGGCTGTATCCCTGCGGTTCATGGCATAAGTCACTGCCTTGTCCATGCGGCTGTTCCGCTGTGGTCTTTGTTGGTCCAGCCACGACCAAAAAGCCTCAAGAACTGGTTTTTCCTTCTCGAGACGCAGCTGTTTTCGTTTTGGGTGATCACCGGGATATTTCTTGTTGATGGAATCTTCGATCGCAAACAGCCGGCTGCAGTACTGGACTCCCTGTACAGCCGGCTGACTGTAATCATACTGCTTTCCTTTTGGCACAGCATCAATGAAATACCGGCGTATGTGCGCCCAGCAGGAACACCGTTTGATCCCTGGCAGACTGTTATAACCCTGATAGCCGTCTGTTTCCAGATATCCGTGGTAGCCTTTTAGGAACTCTCTCGCATGACTCCCGCTTCTGGTAGGCGAATAGCCATACAGGATGATTACTGGAAGGCCATCTTCCCCACTTCGGAACAGCCACATGAAAGACTGGCTCTGGGCTCTGCGCCCCTCTTCATGCAGCACCTGTACGCGTGTTTCGTCTGCCATTGCAAAACTGCGCTTCAAAAGCTCCCGGTGGAAGTAATCGTACAATGGCTGGAAATAATGCTGTGCACAGTAAATGATCCAGTTTGCAAGGGTCGTACGGCTGACCTGTGCCCCGTACTGTTTCCAGTCTTTTTCCTGGCGGTAGAGTGGAAGCCCGTTGGCATACTTCTGATACATCGTCCATGCTACAACGGACTCAGAAGCAGGACCTTTCCCTGCTAAAGCTTTTGGAACCCGGGATTTTACGATCACAGGCTTTTCTGTGTCTCCAAGTCCTTCCTTGCATGCTGGACAGCCATAGCTCTGGCTGTAGTATTCGATCACCCTGCAGGTGGCAGGGATGAATTCCAGTTCCCGGCGGATATATTCTTCCCCGATCAGGACCATCTGGGTACCACAGACCGGACAGATCTGATCTTCCTCTGGCAGAGGGATGACTACTTTTTCCACAGGGATCCCCTTGAACAGTTCCTTGTGAGTTGCTTTTTTCTTACGGGTATGTTCATGGATCACCGTTTCTTCTTCCAGAAGGGAAGGATCCTGTTCCATTTCAGCCTCATTAAAAAGCTCCTGCTGTCCAGGGATATCATCAGACCGCCGTTCGCTGGATGTGCCAAAAAGCTTTTTTGTCAGATAGTCCACCTGTTCCTGAAGCTCCTTTTCGCGGCTTGATTTTTTCTCAATGATAAGACGGAGGGAACGGATCAGCTCTGTCTGTTCAGAAAGCATTGTTTTCAATTGTGATATAGTGTCTTTCAGCTCCCGCAGCTGAAGTTCCTTTGCACTGGATGCCATCATTTTCCCTCCCGGATGTGATGTTTTCATTATACCAGAAAGGATACCTTCTGCATAGCAGTATCAGCCATTGATCTTATGGACGGTCTAATCTGTTTTCAATGCTTTGGGCTGGTCGATGTCGATCCCGGACATCAGCCAGTCGAATTCCCGCCAGGAAAGGCTCCGGACTTCTGACTGCTTCCTCGGCCATTGATAGCCGCCTGGCACTGACAGCCTTTTATAGATCAGTACAAAACCGTCCGGTTCACGGAACAGCGCCTTGATCCTGTCCCGTCTTCTTCCGCAGAAAAGGAAGAGAGCACTGGACGACGGATCCATCTTGAGCTGGTCTTCGATGATGGCACAGAGGCCATCGATAGATTTACGCATATCCGTATAACCGCAGACGATGTAGACTTTTCCAAGCCCGGAGATATCTCCTAACACAGGGTCTCCCGGATCAGATGGAGAGTCCTGGCAAGAAGATGTGGATCGGCATCGTTGCTGATCCGGACCCTCACATCCTTCATGGCCACTTCGATCGTATGCAGTCTGTCAGGAGATGTCTGCTGTTTTGAACTGTGATCTGGAATAATATCAATAGGGACCACATCTGGTTTGGGCTGCGGGATCTCCAGATGCCCATAGTTTGGTACGGGGATTTGGTCAGCGGCCACCTTCCGGCACCGGCTGACCCAGTTATAAAAAGTGCTTACTGCGATACCGTTTTCACGGCACCAATCAGCATCGGTCATACCGCTCTGGCGGCATTCATTGATAAGCCTGAGCTGTTCCTTCATAGGAACGCGGGCTTTGCGAGTATTGGACATAGCCTATCCTCCATAATTGTAGTGAAATAGTCTAAGTATCTAGCAGCTATAATTATAGAAGGATTCAAAGAATTAAAAAATCCGCTGGATTATTTGGCGGTTAC
>CAVCYJ010000375.1:0-2543 GCA_963605995.1 Holdemanella biformis
CTGGCGGAAAATCGGCCACAAAAGAAAGTGCAAGAAAGACTCCGAGAGTACATCACTAACGTTACTATCTATTATAGATTATATTCGGAAGAATATCAATTTATTCTCGATATATTTCCGAATATTATCACAATCATGCAAGAATATCTGTCCGAAATAAACCGAACCTGAAACCTCCCGCGCCTCAACCGTAAAATCGCTGTAAAATGTCTATCAAACCTAAGTAAATGCTATTGATTTCTGAAAATTCAGGTGTTATACTCCATCCGTCAACTGAAGAAAACCCACAGGGCCCGGAGTTTTCTTTTCAGTCATTTTTGAATTTTTTATTTTAACCGAATCAAGCAAGTAGCGAAGCGGATTGCGAATATCCGCTTGACTCTCTTACATACTCGAAAGGAGTTTATTATGAAAAGAAAATTAGTTGCCGGTTTTTTGACTGTTCTGGCCATCACAACTGTATGTCCAGCAGCTTACGCATCCACTGACCATTACACAGACAGCAGCGTAACCGGAGCTGATTCCGGCTGGTCTGACTGGGATGCCAACTGGGAAACAACAGCTGCAGATTTTACCAAAGTATCCCTTACACCGGGCGCTGATGATACACAGTTAAACTTCGCATGGTACAGCGAAAAAGGAGACAGTGACGCTACTCCTGTAGTTCACTTCGGAACAGACAAAGACAACCTTGAGACCTTTGAGGGAACCTCCGGTGATGTAGATCAGGAACTCACAGGTGATAAGGCATATGAATATAATCATGTAACAGTAACAGGTCTGGAACCAAACACAACCTACTACTATACAGTAGAAAAAAACGGCGAGCAGACAGATGTATGTGAATACCAGACTCAGGGAACAGATTCTGTCAAAATCCTCTACGTAGGTGACCCGCAGATCGGTGCTTCCAAAGGACAGACCCAGAATGGTGCTGAACTTACCAATGAATCCGGTGCTGCCAACACTGCCGCTGAGAATGATGGTTTTTCCTGGAACCGTACTCTGAATACAGCACTTTCCGAAAACCCGGATGTAAACTTCGTGATCTCAGCCGGTGACCAGGTAAATAAGACCGGTGAAGCAAAAGAAGAAGAATATGCATCTTACTTAAGTGCAGATGCCCTGAAGAGTCTTGCCGTAGCGACCACTATTGGTAATCACGATTCTCTGAATCCAGACTATTCCTACCATTTTAACAATCCGAACAATACCGAAAACGGCAAAACCGCTGCCGGCGGTGACTATTACTACAGCTACGGCGAGGGACTGTTCATCGTCCTGAACACAAACAACTACAACGTTGCAGAGCATCAGAAAACAATCGAAGAAGCTGTAGCAGCATATCCGGATGCCAAATGGAGAATCGTAACCATCCATCAGGATATCTACGGTTCCGGTCTTGACCATTCTGATACAGACGGTATGATCCTTCGTACTCAGCTCACACCTGTATTTGATTCCAACGATATCGACGTTGTTCTCCAGGGTCACGACCATACATACAGCCGTTCCAAACTGCTCTACGGTGATGGACAGACTCATCAGAATTACGAGTTCAGTCTGAATGCAGACGGAACAGATTATGACTGGGATCATGCAACAAACGTAGATACTCAGGAACAGATCGCACTTTCACCTGAAGAGGGAGATACAGATGCAGAAGCTGCTCTGGAAGCTTTCCATGAGGACAATAACTGCTACACGATCGAAGACGTTGACGGAGACACCGTTACAGATCCTCAGGGAATCCTGTACATGACAGCCAACTCCGCTTCCGGTTCCAAATATTACGAGCTGCTTTCCACTCAGCAGGATTATGTCGCAGCCCGCAGTCAGAACTGGCTGCCAAGCTACTCTGTCATCACAATGACCGCTGATTCTTTCTCCATCGAAACCTATCAGATCACAGACGATGGAAAAGCAGAAGCTATTGATGACACATTCACCATCAAAAAAACCCGGTCATATGAAAAGAATTAAACTTACCGGGCTGCTTACCAGAAAAAAAGCAGTCCGGTATCTTATTTACTTTTTATTTGTCTTAGTGTTCGCTGTTTTCGTCATCCGACTGAATCAGGTAGAGAAAACAGAACTGGTTGTCCGGACAGGTCAGACATTTGAAAAAGCGGAGGTTACAGAAATCCTGCAGGATAACCTGGATTCTGGCGGTACCCGTGTAGGAGAACAAAAAGTACGCGTCCATATGCTCACCGGTGTGCGCAAGGGTGAAGATCTGGACATTACCAGCAGCTCCGGCTATCTTTTCGGTGCTGCCTGTGAAGTTGGCATGAAAGTAATCGTTATGCAGAGTGTTGCAGGTGACACCACAATTGCCAGTGTTTATACGCAGGACCGTGAAATGGTTATTTATATTTTTGCACTGCTTTATCTGCTTGCCCTCTGTCTGATCGGCGGCAAACAGGGGCTGAAAGGATGCCTGGGACTGGTATTCACATTCTTCTGCGTGATTTTTGTATATCTTCCTATGGTATATCTGAAGTTTTCACCTTTCTGGGCTGCCGTATTTGTATGTTTCATCA
>CAVCYJ010000376.1:0-2521 GCA_963605995.1 Holdemanella biformis
ATAGATGCTGCATTGGTAAGCCTGTCCCACCAATGCAGCTTATTGTATTACCAGTGATTTTTTCGGCAGTAGTTCGATAGCCGGGTTTTGTCCATATGGCATATGCACTGAGTTACCTGAGCATCTATAATAATCAACTGAATGTGCCAAAGATGCATCGGGAGATGAATAACTTGATGATTATTTATGGGTTGTCTGACATGATCTATCGGGGAATGACTCTGGTAAAATTTTATGCTCCCAATGGTGTGACGCTTAGTGAAATCCTTCATTCCTGTTTTTGCAGTCATTATAATAAATCGGATGTGGAAGTACAGCAGGAGTTGGGAATAGGCAGGACTTCTTTTTATAAAATGAAGAAGCAGGCACTTGGGTATTTAGGATTTTATTTTTATGAGATCGTGGTACCGCAGGCAAAGGATAAGAGATTTAAACCGTCACTGGGTGCTGAGGAAGAGTAGTCATGGAAAATTCAAAAATCCTGGCTTGTGGAAAATGAATTTTGATGATAAGATGAAATTGGGATAGATTACATTTATGAATCAGTCCTGACATTAGCAAAGAATGGAGGCGGGAGTGAACGTGGCAAAGGAAGAAATCGTGAAAACAGAAGAATTGGAAACACGTTACGAGAGATACAAGGGTATCTTAAAAGACCTTACCATCATGAGCGATGTGTTCATGCGGAATGTATTTAAGAAACGGGAATGTACAGAATATGTTCTGCAGGTAATTATGGATAAAAAGGATCTGAAAGTTATTGATCAGGTTCTTCAGAAGGACTATAAGAATTTGCAGGGACGATCGGCTGTTTTGGACTGCGTTGCCCGGGATTCGGACGGTAAGCAGATGGATGTGGAAATCCAACAGGATAATGAAGGTGCATCTCCAAAACGAGCAAGGTATCATAGTGGCCTGATGGATATGAACACATTAAATCCGGGACAGGATTTTGATGAACTTCCAGAAAGTTATGTGATCTTCATCACAAGAGACGATGCACTTGGCTATGGACTTCCGATTTATCATATAGACAGGAAAATCGAAGAAGTCAGTGAGAATTTCAAGGATGAAGCTCATATTATCTATGTAAATTCTAAGAAACAAGAGGATACAGAATTAGGCAGACTGATGCATGATCTACACTGTAAAAATGCAGAAGATATGCACAGTAAGATACTTGCTGACAGAGTATACGAATTGAAGGAAACACAGAAAGGGGTGGAATTCATGTGCCGTGAAATGGAACAGATTTACAATGAAGGTATTGCAAGTGGTGAGAAACAAGGTGAGCTGAAAAAAGCAAAAGCCTCAGCATTATCCATGGCTGCGGATGGAATGAAAGTTGATAAAATAGCCCACTATCTTAATGTAAGTGCTCAAATGGTACAGAAATGGATTGACGAGAGCATGAGTGTTGCACATTAACAAATGATAAATTAAATTATCATGAAGCTGCTAGAAGATATGATTTTCTGGTGGCTTCTTTTTGTTTTGCTGTACTGTATTCGTATAGTACTCCCGAGGATAAATCCTGTAGATGAACTTTAGACATAAAAATATGTACGTTTTCATTGCTATCATGAACTTATGAGAAGCGATTGCGGATACTTTGTGAACTTTATTCTGATACAATGATTATGCTGATGAAAGAAGGCATAGATAACTGAATATTAGATAAGAGACGAAAGCCTCAGTAGTTAAGAAAAAACTACTGGGGCTTTTTTTTCGTGCCTGAATTTCTCAGCCAATTACTGCGGGTGTGTTCCGGCAGGATAAAGGCGGAGCAGGCATGATCCAAAACAGAGGTCCGCCTTCTGGATTTGAAACGAGCAACAAGATTTCAAATTCAGGAGGAACGGACATGTATATTGAACACCCATATTTTTATGAAGGAAAGTATTACGCAAATATTGATGGAGAGATGATTGAGATTACAAAAGAGGTTGCGTATGCGATGAACAATTTTTACAGAAGCAGCAAGGCAAAAAAGGTTGAGATTAAGAACGAATTGGGAGAGGTCGTGGATAAGATGCTGAGGGAGGTACCTTACAGCGGTCAGTCCATTGATGGAGAGGGATTTATGATTGAGGATCTTCCAGACCTGAACTGTGATGTTGAGCGTAGCGTACTGAAAAAAATGGAACAGCAGGATATTCGTAAAGATATTCACAAGGTGATTAATCAGTTAAGTACGGAAGAACGGATGATTATCTATGGTATTTACTTTGAAGAAAAAACACAGACACAGATGGCAGAGATTATGGGGATTTCCAGGCAGATGCTGTCATACAAGCTGAAATCCATCCTTAATAAGATGCGTGAAATGTATATGAATAAAATTTTTTAAAAAATTTTTCAAAATCTTTTGCATCTGCCAAAGTAATTTGACTTTAGTAATTAGAGGAAGTTAAAGGACTTCCTAAAATGAACCATGATAACTGAATATCCAATAATAACTGACGTGACATTTCATGCAGGGAGCACGAGGAAGATGCCGCTATAGGATTATAAGACAAAA
>CAVCYJ010000377.1:0-2340 GCA_963605995.1 Holdemanella biformis
CGTAAGCGTCTCAGGAAGGACACAGCATAGAACTAAAAAATCCCGAGGAAATTATGAATTACTCCTCGGGATTATGTACGTATTGTGGAAGCGATGGACTCCAGGGAAGAAGCTGTTCCAGGAATTCCTCATTCAGTCTTTTTCCGGGCATCTGCTCCAGCAGGTATTTCATGTATTCATAGGGAATCAGATTATTGAGCTTCGCTGTTTCTACGATACTGTAGATAGTACAGCTGGCATCAGCTCCCTGCGGCGTGTTGCTGAAAAGCCAGTTTTTTCTGCCGATCACAAAGGGCTTTACCGTTCGCTCAGCCAGGTTGTTATCCAGCTCCAGCCGACCGTCCTCCAGCACGCACATCACCTTGTCTTTCTGCTTCTGCGCGTACTCCAACGCCTGCCCGTACTTTGTCTTTGGCAGAGAAATCTCAGCTTCTTCATTTACCCACGCAAAGAAGTCCTCCAAAGCAGGCCGCAACTGCTCCTCACGAGCTGTTTTCCGCTTTGCCGGTTCCATGTCATTAAACCTGTTATCGATCTGAAAGATCCGGGTAATCTTATTCACGGCCTCCTGTGCGGAGGTGTTCTTTCTATCCTGCGGTCTGATCAGAGACAGCGCTTCTGTAAATTTCCTCCTCACATGGACCATACAGGCCACCAGTTCTACATCCATCGGCGGCTCGCCGTTTTTTCCCACTTTCTTAAGAGCATCATATCCGGCATAGCCGTCACACATGATATAGCCCTTGTATCCGGCCAGCACTTTTCTTGCTTCGGATACTGCCCTTGACTGCGTATAGTTATAGAGGGCGATTTTATGCTCTTTCTGAAAAGCAGCGCTGGCAGTGACCCATACGTAAGATTTTCCTGTTGCCGGCCGATCAGGTTCATTCAGGACCTGCACGTAAGTCTCATCACAATGGATGACATGGTCTTCATACAGGATCTTTCTCATGAAGTCTGTCAGCGGCTTAAAGTAATCGCCGGCCACCCTGATACTCCAGTTGCACATGTTGTTTCGTGTAACCGGAATTCTTCTGGCTTTCATAGTCACTTCCTGCCGGAAGTAAGGCGTTCCATCCACATATTTTCCGCTCATAAAGTATGACAGAAGAGAAGGACTTGCCACGCTTTTCTCGATGACCGGAATCGGTGCACCCGGTGCTTTGATGATGGCTGCTGTTTTATTTTTTTCGCAGTTTCTGCAGGCATAGACTTTGGTTACATGCCGAACTACATGAACGCTTGCAGGGATGACCTCGATCTCTACATGCACTTCCTCTTTCATTTCGTGCAAAGGACTGCCGCAATTCGGGCAGATCTGCTCCTGCGGTGACAATTCATAAACGATGTCCCTTACAGGCAGCGCTTTCAGCTTTTTCTTCCTGGGTTTCCTTGTCGGTTTCTTCTCCGGGACCAGATCCTCCGCAGTGGGCTCGATATTGATGGGCTCGCGAAGGGCTTCTGCCTCGTTAAAAAGCATCAGGTCATCAAGAGACATCTGGCCATCGATCTGCGTCTCGCTGGATCGGCCATATTTCTTTTGCTTTTCAAGCCGGTACAGTTCCTCGTAATGATCTAACAGCATCTGTGTTGCTTCCAGCTGCGTATGCAGTTTTACGTTTTCTTTTTCCAGTTCTTCACGGGAAAATCCGGAGAGATCATAGGTCTTTTTCATAGGATTATTGTGGCATATTTTGGCCAGAAATTCCATTCGCAATAAGCTGATTTTATACGCGAAAAAGCCCGAAAAACCGTTGATTTTAAGCGGCTTTTCGGGCTCGTTTTTCTTGACTTTTTCTGTGAATTGTGGGCGATTTTAAATCAACTTTCGGGCCGTCATTTCGGCATGCGCGCCGGGCTCAGAAAGGGATAATCCATCTAACAGCCAGGAGAGCTGCTGCTCGGTTACGGCAATCGTCTGGCGAGCGGAATCCTTCATCGGCCAGCGGAAAGTCCCTTGTTCTAATCTCCTGTAAAAGAGCCAGAATCCATTTTTATCCCAGTACAGGATCTTCAGTTTGTCTCTCTTCCGATTGCAGAAGACAAAGAAAGCATTCTCAAAAGGATCCAGTCTGAATTTTCGCTCCACCATCAATGCCAGGCCATCGATATGATTTCTAAGATCTGTAGGACCAAGGGCCAGATAGACTTTACATCCGGGTGTCATTCTCAGCATAGCGATGTGATCACCTCTAATATTTCTTTCAGTGTCTCTTTTGAAAATCCTTCCTGCAGCTCTATGCAGACGTCCCGGATATGAATTTTTATGGAAGAAGAGTCAGGCTGAACACTCCCTGACTCCTGGCCGTTCTGCGCAAGCAGTGTCACAGGAATAATCTG
>CAVCYJ010000378.1:0-2166 GCA_963605995.1 Holdemanella biformis
TCGAATTCAATCGTAGCCGGTGGTTTTCCGGTGCAGTCGTACATTACTCTGTTGACGTGTTTTACTTCGTTTACGATTCTGCTTGTAGTTTTTCCGATTACTTCCCACGGGATTTCGGCGCTTTCGGCGGTCATGAAGTCTGTGGTTGTTACAGCTCTTAATGCAATTGCATAGTCGTAGGTTCTTTCATCCCCCATAACACCAACGGATTTCATGTTTGTGAGGGCTGCAAAATACTGGTTTACTTTCTTATCCCAGCCAGCATTGGCAATTTCTTCGCGCCAAATTGCATCTGCATCCTGTACCATCTGTACTTTCTCGGCTGTGATCTCACCGATGATTCGGATTCCGAGTCCCGGGCCCGGAAATGGCTGGCGGAATACGAGGTAATCCGGGATTCCAAGTTCAAGGCCGGCTTTGCGGACTTCGTCTTTGAAAAGGTTGCGCAGCGGCTCGATGATTTCTTTGAAATCTACATAGTCAGGAAGTCCTCCTACATTGTGATGGGATTTGATGACTGTAGACTCACCGCCTACACCGCTCTCTACAACATCCGGATAAATAGTTCCCTGCACAAGGAAATCTACCGCACCGATCTTCTTGGCTTCTTCTTCAAATACACGGATGAATTCTTCACCGATGATCTTTCTCTTACGTTCCGGCTCTTCCACACCTTTTAATTTCTCGTAAAATCTTTCCTGAGCGTTTACGCGGATGAAATTCAGGTTGTACGGACCGCTTGGTCCAAATACAGCTTCTACTTCATCACCTTCGTTCTTACGGAGAAGGCCATGGTCTACAAATACGCAGGTAAGCTGATTTCCAACTGCTTTTGACAGGAGGACTGCTGCCACAGAAGAATCAACACCACCGGAAAGTGCACAGAGGACTTTTCCATCGCCTACTTTTTCACGGATTGTTTTGATAGATTCTTCCACGAAAGAATCCATTCTCCAGTCACCGGCACATCCACATACATTGAATACGAAGTTAGAGAGCATCTTTGTTCCTTCCTGAGTGTGAAGTACTTCCGGATGGAACTGTACTGCGTACAGATTCTTCTCAACGTTCTCAACTGCGGCTACTGGACAGTCATTTGTCCATGCGCTGATGGCAAATCCCGGTGCTTCTTTGGAAATGTAATCATTGTGGCTCATCCAGCAGATGGTCTTTGGAGATACATCTTTGAAAAGTTTGGATTCTGTATTTACATTTACTTCAATCTTGCCATATTCACGGACAGGAGCTTTTTCAACTTTTCCGCCCAGCAGGTGCATCATGAGCTGAGAACCATAGCAGATACCCAGGATCGGGATACCCAGTTCAAAAATCTCCTTTGTATAAGTAGGGGAATCCGGCTCATAACAACTGTTTGGTCCACCTGTAAAGATGATACCTTTTGGCTGGATTTCTTTGATTTTCTCAATACCTGTTTTATAGGAGTAAATCTCGCAGTATACATTACATTCTCTGACACGGCGTGCGATCAGCTGATTGTACTGTCCACCGAAGTCTAATACAACGACTGTTTCTCTCTTCATGTTTTCCTCCTTGGAATTTAACTATGTTTACTGATGTTCATTATAAGGTAGACATGGAACTTTTACAATGCTTAATTTTATTTAATAGTTTATAAGTTTTTTAGAATCTTATCACTTTCTTTTCAAATCTTTCTCACACTTTGCTCACAATTCTCCTGTATATTAATAAGCAAATAAAGCAAATGCTTCACGAAACAAATGCAGATGCTTTTTCATCATATAGATTTTTAACTTTTTTCTTTTTCATACTTATGCCGGGCCGAAAGGTCCGGCCCTCCTTCTCTTTACAGACTTTTTTAAGTCTGTTTTTTTTATAAGTTTTTTAGAATTTAATCACATTTTTTTCAATACTCCATCACAATTTGCACACATTTTCTCTGTATAGTAATAAGCAAATAAAGCAAACGCTTTATTGATAATAAAACTTTTTCTTTTTCATACTTGCCGGATCGCAAGATCCGGCACTCCTTCTTTTAAAATGTGTAATCCCGCTCTCAGCCAGACGTAGCTGTGAGCGGGATTTAAAATTTTCCGTAATTTTTTCAGACACCTTTATTTCCCGTCTTTCTGTCACAGCAACAAAAAAACACCGTCCCCGCAGCATTGATGTCTGCAAAAACAGTGC
>CAVCYJ010000379.1:0-2100 GCA_963605995.1 Holdemanella biformis
TTGACCGTAAGGTCAGAGAAAATCCGATGAATGACCACTTGATTGCTAAGGATGAACCAGCCGAGGAAAAGGAAGAAACACCGATTACGGAAGTTGAAACCAATATGGGCACTATGCCGATTGAGGACTATCGTGAGGTGGTTGCTTCTCAGGCTGGCTTTGACAGTTATGATGAAATGTATGATGAAGGTATTCGTATCGGTAACGGTTATGATAAAGAACCAGAGCCGGAAGAAGCCTATGTCAATGTCACAGAACAGGAAATCCATACACCAGAACCTGAGCCAGTAACACCAAAATGGGAGCAAAAGAAGAAGCCTAACAACTTTGACTTACACCCTGATATTCCACTCTCCGACCGCCACACCTTTGATTTGAAATCCAATCCCGTGGAGGAAGTAGGCAAGAAAGAGCGTTTCAGAAGAAATGTAATGGCAATTCAGCTTCTAAAGAAATGTCAGGAGGAAAACCGGTTTGCCACTGCTGAAGAACAGCAGATTTTGTCAAAATATGTCGGATGGGGAGGATTATCAGAAGCCTTTGATGAAAATAATTCTGCTTGGAGGACAGAATATCTGGAGCTTTCCACCGTGCTTACACCTGAGGAATATGCTTCTGCAAGAGAAAGTACGCTGACAGCTTTTTACACTCCACCTGAGGTTATTTCTGCAATATATAAGACTATGGAGCAGATGGGATTTAAGGATGGCAATCTCTTAGAGCCATCTTGCGGTATCGGTAACTTTATCGGAATGTTGCCTGAGAGTATGAGTGAAAGCAAGGTTTACGGTGTTGAACTTGATACGATTTCAGCAAGCATTGCACAGCAGTTATATCAGAAAAGCACCATTGCGGCACAGGGATTTGAAGAAACCAATCTTCCAGACAGCTTCTTTGACGGAGTTATCGGAAATGTGCCGTTTGGAGATTTCAAGGTTGCAGACAAGAGATATGACAAGCATAAGTTCCTCATTCACGATTACTTCTTTGCCAAGTCCTTAGATAAGTTAAGACCCGGCGGAGTGATGGCTCTTGTTACAAGTAAGGGCACGATGGATAAGGAAAATCCGGCAGTTAGAAAATATATCGCACAAAGAGCAGAGCTTCTTGGTGCAATCAGACTTCCGAATAATACCTTTAAGGGCAACGCCGGAACAGAGGTTGTATCGGATGTTTTAATACTTCAAAAGCGAGACAGACTGATTGATATTGAGCCTGACTGGGTTCATCTTGATACCGATGAAAACGGAATCAGAATGAACTCATACCTTGTGGCTCATCCAGAAATGATACTTGGCGAGATGAAAATGGTCAGCGGTCGTTTCGGTCCGGAGGCTACTTGCGAGCCGTATGAAAATGCAGACCTTGCTGCACAGCTTGATGAAGCGGTGGCAAATATACACGGAGAGATTACAGAGTATGAAGCTGAGGAAGAGCTTGCCGAAGAGGATAATTCCATACCGGCAGACCCAACGGTTAGGAACTTCTCTTACACCCTTGTGGATGGAAAAATATATTTTAGAGAGAATTCCCGTATGTCTCCGGTGGAAGTATCAGCTACAGCCGAGAACAGAATTAAGGGTATGATTGGGGTTAGAAACAGTGTCAGAAGACTTATTGAGCTTCAGACAGAAGATTACCCTGATAGTGAAATTAAAGCCGAACAAAGCAAATTAAACAGGCTTTATGACACCTTTTCCAAACAGTACGGACTTATAAACAGCCGAGCAAATATCTCGGCATTTTCACAGGACAGTTCCTTTTCATTACTGTCTGCACTGGAGGTTATCGGAGACGACGGACAGCTTGAGCGAAAGGCGGATATGTTCTCCAAGAGGACGATTAAGCCGCATACTCCGGTCACTTCCGTTGATACGGCAAGCGAAGCACTGGCAGTATCACTTGGAGAAAAAGCCACCGTTGATATGGAATATATGCAAGAGCTATCAGGCAAGTCCGAAAAAGAAATTGCCGAGGACTTAAAGGGTGTAATATTCCTTAATCCACTCTATGAGGAAGGCAGTCACACAGAGAATAAATATCTCACAGCCGATGAATATCTATCAGGCAATGTCAGAGAAAAGCTAAGGATTGCAAGGA
>CAVCYJ010000380.1:0-2078 GCA_963605995.1 Holdemanella biformis
AATACCCACAGGCTTCTGGTGCGCGGTGTGCGGACGAAGTATGTGGAGGAGATGGAGGCTGAGGAGACGGTGCCGCAGAAGCTTGCGAAGGTGGATCCGAAGCAGGTGATGCTGACCGGCCTGGCTGTATTGTCCGTTCTGATTCTGGCACTGTATCTGCTCATCCGGCACCGAAGTAAGAAACACAAAGAGAAGATGGTCCGTGAGAAAGGTGAGGAGGCAGGAAGCGATGAGAGGAAAGAATAGAAATGTTTGCAGAGATGTTCTTGCCGGTCTGCTGCTAGCAGCACTGCTGGTATTCGGCTTTTCTGTGCAGGGACAGGCGGCAGCTTCTGCCGGTGCTGTTTCGGGGAGTATCACACTGATTCTCACCCAGACAGACAGGAGCGGAAATAAGACGGTATATCCGGATATTGGTCTGAAGCTGTATAAGGCCGGCAGTCTCAGAGGTGACGGTACAATGAGCTATGTCATGGATTCCGGCTTTGCTTCTTCGGGAGTGGATTTTAATTCCCTTGATACGGCAGAGGACTGGACTTCGGCGGCATCAGCTCTTGCAGCTCTGGCAGATAAGTCCGGTGTGATTGCACTGACCGGAACTGCGGATGCACAGGGGAAGGTTGTCTTCGGCGGTCTGGCGGAGGGCATGTATCTGGCAATGCAGAACGGCAATGAGAATGAGATAGAGATTTCTCCTGTGCTTCTGAGTATTCCGATGCAGGAGGAGGGCAGGCTGAATACTCAGGTGACGGTTTATCCCAAGTTCAGGTCGAAGAAGCTTAAGACGGATACCGGTGTGACCGGGCAGAATTATCATACATCTTCTGCTGCGGGAAGTGGTGGAAGTACTCCGGTAAACAATATCATGGGAACTTCCGTGACATATTCGGTGAAGACCGGTGATGATACATCTGTCGCGGCATGGGTGGCGATTGTGGTACTTGCTGCAGCGGTTGTTGTGATAGCAGGGGTTGTCAGAAAGAAACGAAAGTAAGAAGCAGTGAAAGCAAAAAGCATCGCAGGTAAGAGGCGAAAGTAAATATCGAAAATGTGAGAAGCCGTGGGAGTCCCGGAGTTGGATTCCTGCGGCTTCTGCTTTCTGTGAGCGGGCAGCAGGACGGGAGATTCTGGTCTGTGTATCAGATATGGTATTGACATTGAGTGTAATTAGCTTTAAAATACTTAGGAACCGAAATAATTATGTGGACGGTAGCTGCCGGCTTCAATGATATCGCAGCAGATGGAAGATAAAAAAAGTGAAGCGGACTGCCGGTTTATGAAAAAGGATGTGAGACAATGCAGACAGGCAAGATGATCAATCAGATTTCCAACCGCCTTCGCCGCAGATCCCGTGCAGTGCAGGAATCTATAGGGATCAGCGGGGCGAAAGGGAATATTCTGAATTATATTCTGGTGGAATCGGAGAATCATTCTGTTTATCAGAAGGAAATAGAGCAGGAATTTGGCCTGCGTCCCTCTACGGCTACGGAAGTGCTGAAGAATCTGGAGAAGGAGGGGCTGATCTGCCGTGTTCCGGAGGAGCAGGACGGACGCTATAAGAAGATTATTTTTACAGAAAAAGCAGAAGCGATCAGAGAGACACTGAAGGATGAGATTGAAGGTTCGGAGGGCTTATTGCTGGACGGGATTTCAGAGGAGGAAAGGCGGGAATTTCTGAGGATCGCGCATAAGATGCTTGAGAATCTTGACAGACATAACGGATAGTGAGAAATATCAGGTGGGAATCTGGCCTGATAACGCAGGAGATATGATATGCGATGAAAGAGAAAAGACAGGGAGTGATAAAAGACAATGGAAGAAAATGAATTAATGAGCAGTATGAAGGTATCAAAAGCTGTGGCGAAGATGGCGATCCCGAGTGTGATCAGCAGTCTGGTCACGGTTGTCTACAATATGGCAGATACCTTCTTCGTAGGGCAGACGGGGGATTCCCTGCAGGTGGCGGCAGTCAGCCTGACAAACCCGATTTTTATTCTGCTGATGGCTTTTGCCAATATGTTTGGAATGGGCGGAAGCGCAGTGGCATCTATGGCAATGGGAGAGAAGAACGATAAGAG
>CAVCYJ010000381.1:0-2016 GCA_963605995.1 Holdemanella biformis
GCTCCGCAGTTTATCAGGAGTGGCTTGTACCACTCCTGATACAAGCAAGTCCCCGCTCACTGCTTATTGCTTTCCGCAATTGAAGCAGGGGACTTACTTGATTTGGTTAAAATATAAACAGGACATTCTGTAAGACCGCAGAGTGCCCTGTTTTATTTTGAAATTCAAAGAAGGAGTTTTCAGAAGAAATGAAGCAGGAGATATCCAAAAGGAGGACATGAGGATGGTAAAACGTAAAAACAGTCAATCCTGCGAAACGTTACATTGACAAACCACCGCCGTTGAATTAGAATAAATCTTTAGATACAACAAATGTTGGAGGAAGTATAGAGATGAAATACTTGTTTAAAAAGATTGAGCCTAAGTGGCAGGCAAAATGGGAAGAGAGCAAAGTCTTCGAGGCCAAAGATAACAGTGATAAACCTAAATTCTACGGCCTGGTAGAGTTTCCATATCCAAGCGGTGCAGGTATGCACGTAGGACATATCAAAGCATATTCCAGTCTGGAGGTTATTTCCAGAAAACGTCGTATGGAGGGATACAATGTACTTTTCCCGATCGGATTTGATGCATTCGGTCTCCCGACAGAGAACTATGCAGTAAAGACGGGAACACATCCGCGTATCATCACAGATGAGAATATCAAAAAATTCTCCAATCAGTTAAAGAAAGTTGGATTTTCTTTTGACTGGAACCGTGTGATCGACACAACAGATGAAGATTACTACAAATGGACACAGTGGATCTTCCTGAAAATGTTCGAGAAAGGTCTTGTATTCAGAGACAGAACACTGGTTAACTACTGCCCGCACTGTAAAGTAGTCCTTTCCAATGAGGACAGCCAGGGTGGTAAATGTGATATCTGTCACAGCGAAGTTGTTCAGAAATCCAAAGATGTATGGTATTTAAGAATCACTCAGTACGCAGATAAACTTCTGGAAGGCCTGAAAGATGTAGACTATCCGGATAACGTAAAACAGCAGCAGATCCACTGGATCGGCAAATCCAAAGGTGCTTTCGTTAATTTCGATGTTGACGGAATCGACGAGAAACTTGAAATCTATACAACCAGACCGGATACTCTGTTTGGTGTAACTTTCATGGTAATCGCACCGGAACATCCGATTATTGACAAATATGCAGATAAAGTTACAAATATGGACGAGATCGTTGCATATCGTAACGAGTGTGCAAAGAAAACAGAGTTCGAGCGAACTCAGCTTGTAAAAGATAAAACAGGTGTCAGAATCCAGGGACTTGAGGGCATCAACCCGGTTAACGGCAAGAAGATCCCGATCTACATTGCAGACTATGTAATGATGGGATATGGTACAGGCGCGATCATGGCAGTACCTGCTCATGACCAGCGTGACTACGATTTCGCCAAGAAATTCGGCATCGATATCATCGAAGTTATCAAGGGCGGAGACATCTCCAAAGAAGCATACACAGGCGACGGAGAGATGGTAAACTCCGAATTCCTGAACGGATATACAAAGAAAAAAGATTCCATCGAGCGTATGCTGGAAGAACTGGAAAAGAAAGGTATCGGTAAGGCCGGAGTTCAGTACAAGATGAAAGACTGGGCATTCAACCGTCAGAGATACTGGGGCGAGCCAATCCCGCTTATCCATTGCCCGAACTGCGGTGTAGTGGCAGTTCCGGAGAACGAACTTCCACTGCGTCTGCCGGATGTCAAGGATTTCGAGCCGGGCGAGGACGGACAGTCTCCACTTGCGAAGATTGACTCTTTCGTAAACTGCACCTGTCCGAAATGCGGTGCCGCAGCAAAACGTGAGACAGATACCATGCCTCAGTGGGCGGGATCTTCCTGGTATTTCTTAAGATATACAGATCCGCACAACACAAATGCACTGGCAGATATGGACAAACTGAAATACTGGATGCCTGTTGACTGGTATAACGGCGGTATGGAGCACGTTACCAGACATATGATCTATTCCAGATTCTGGCATCATTTCCTGTATGATCTTGGTGTAGTAAACACACCGGAAC
>CAVCYJ010000382.1:0-2006 GCA_963605995.1 Holdemanella biformis
GATTTCATCCAGTGAACGTTCGCTTTCCACGTATGCATCATACAATGCCTGCTTTGCCCTCTCGATTTTCCGTTCCGGATGTCGTTCGTCCAGCAGTGCGGAAAGCTCCTCAGCAAGAACACTGTATTCCTTATGCTTTTTAATTACTTTTTCCTGAAGTCTTTCTATTTTTCTGTCCAGAGCTTCTATGTGTTTTCTTTCTTCTTGCTCCTGTTTTTCCATATCATTCTTCCTCGCTGCCATCGTTATCCGTTTTTCCCTGTATAAAGCTGAGAATCTCCTCATAACTTTTTTCGCTTCCTGCAATAGCTTTTAAAATTTCTTCATTCAGAATCGCTTTTTTCTTTTTATGCAGATCTTCCAATTCCGCTGTCAGACGATCATACTGTTCACGGTTCCGGCTGATTGCCTTCTCTGTTTTTGCTATTTTCTGTTCAAGCGTCTCCCTGTTCATATTTCTTGCCATCACTGTTCTCCCTTCAAAATTTTGCTGATATGTTCTGCACGATATTTTACCTGATTCCAATCCATGCCAAAAGCACTTAAGATCACTTTCTGTGTTTTGGTTACTGCATGATCAAGCCGGTACACCTTATCCAGCTGGCGTGTCATCTCAATCTTTTCCAGTTCCCGAATCGCTGCAGGAACTGTAAGATAATTCGGTTTTTTTGTAAGTTCCTTCGCCTTTTCCTTTAAGGCTGTATATATCCTGCACCGGATGATCAGTGCAAGAAAGCCTATAAATATCTTATTGGATGCTGCCTCTTCCGAAGCCACTCTCAGACAATGGTTCCCCAAATAAGACTTATCTGCCCGGAATACTTTTTCCGATACATCTCTGCTCTTGTAAAGATTTATCGCATCCTTTGCATCCATTTTTTCGGATGAGATGATAGCAAAATATCCACAGAGCTCCAGCTCATCCTGGATCACCGGTAGCTTGGGTTCGCCATAAACAAAATGCCCATTTTCCTTGTTATAATGCATATGAAAATACTTATGGAATGCCGGTCCGAATTCATACTCCTTATCTTCATGCTGTTCCATGAATCTCTGCATTTCGTGGATTTTTTCTTCCAGTCTTGCACGTTCACCAACCGCTTTGGCAGCACTGTAGTAAATATGTATGTATCGTTTCTTTGTGTCACTGGCATACACAAAAGTGTGGATAGTTTTTCCATACACTTCGAACTCCTCGATCCGGTTTCCCCAGTTATTTTCAAAAGTGCCTTTCAGTTTTCTCACCTGATTGCTTATAAAATCCTTTATTCCTTTTACCATAATGATAAAAGAAAATCCACTGCTGTCCATGTAGCTAAGATTATCTTTGCTGAAATATCCACGGTCCAGGATAAATCCGATATTTTTATAACCATAGCCTTTTATCTTATCAACCATGAACTGTAACTGGGAGACATCATTGATGCTTCCGGAATATTTTTCATACATGAGAGGCTCCCGATTGTTTACATCATAGCCAACAGCATAATTGAATATCGGAAGTCCTGCATCCACCTTTGCTGCTCCGAATTCCACTATGTCTATATCTCCGGCCTGACAGTTCTTATTTGTTGAATCATACGATATATAAATACGTTCGCGTTTGCATCTTTCTGCATTCCACTGATCCAGAAAATCCTGCCTCTGGTTTTCTTTTATTGACCTTAGGAAATCTGAAATAAATGAATCACTGTAACATTTCATATCCGGAGTAAAAAGCGGGTGATTGTAAGCATAATCGGGATAATACTGTGCAGCATTCCCTTCTGTAATAATGGAATAAGCTGCCAGGTCAAGCATGATACCGGCTGCTTTTGCCCCAAATGAATCCTGCAGTTTTGTATCCAGTTCAAGATCTTTTACAGTTTTATCTATGATCATATATGCTCCTGTCTTCAAACAGCTGCTCCTGCATGAAACCATTTTTTCCTCAGGCTGCTCAACCTCCGGAAAATATTTCCTGAAATTTTCATTAGGTCTCATTTTATTTTCATCTTCCGGTAAAA